>LELG01000079.1 GCA_001045575.1 Candidatus Burkholderia pumila | reverse complement strand
TTATCGGCCGTTTTTTTAAAGAGCACATCGCAAGACCAAACAAGACCAACTTCGCTACCGTCTTGCGCCACCGCATCAGCAGCACTTAGAGTTGAGATTATTAAGAACGTTTCGCAGCGTGTCAACAGTGTTTTTCGCTATTACTTCCAAATCTGCTGACTTTCGAGGCCGCCTGTTGCCTGTTTCCCGGTAGCGTCTCCCGTCTTTAGACTAAAAAACAAATGTTACGACAGCCAGACGCAAATGACAAGGTGATGAAGCAATTTTTTAACGCACGACTTCAATTCGCCTGATTCGCTCCGCCCAGTAGGACATCGAACGGTACCGCCGATGCCATCACCGCATATCCCACGTCGCTCGGATGGATATGGTCACCGCTGTCATAGCGCCGCTGCAGCTCACTCGGGCGAGAGGGATCGCGCAGTGCTCGGTCAAAGTCGATCACGCCGTCGAACGCGCGGCTCGACCGGATCGATTCGTTCACCGCCGTCCGGATAGCCTCCCGCTCCGCAGGCAACTCCGCGGGAGTCAGCGTCGCGCCGTAAATCTTGATGCCGCGCTGATGCGCCTGCGCAATCAAGCGTTGATAACCGCGCAAGAGCGCATCTACGTTGACTTGCGTGTGGGGCGCATCGCAATCGAGGCCGGCGTGCGGGGGCATCGCCGCAAAGTTGATGTCGTTGATGCCGATGAGCACGATGATCGCCCGCACGCCCGGCTGGCGCAGCGCATCGCCCTTGAAGCGGCTGACCAGCGCCTCGCCGTAACACGGCGAATTACTTAGCAGCCGGTTGCCACTGATACCCACGTTCACGACCGCCGCCTGCCCTCCGACGCGCTTCGCCAGCGCGTCCGGCCAGCGCCGATTCGCATTCGTCGACGACCTCATGCCATCGGTAATCGAATCGCCGATTACCACTACCGCCTGTGCCGTCTGGCTTTCGACGGCCACATTGGTCAGCCACGCGTACTGCGTGAATCGTGCGCGAAAGGTGCCAGCCGACGCGTCATCTGTATGATTTCCAGGCATCGACACGTAATTGACCTGACTCGACACGCGATGCCACGCCACCAACTTCTGATCCTTCCCCATGAAACTGCTGACCATCAACGGCTGAAACGCCGCAACGTCGAAATTTAGCGCATCGCTCGTGATCGCCGCGCCGGGCGCGACCGTCACGCGCTCGTGGCCATCGAACGAAACGAGGCGTGAACTACCTGCGCGAATTGCCGCATTGCTACCCGACACCGCTTGCGCAACGGTCATCGATTCCACGACCAGCGGTTCCATGCCATAAAGATTGCTGATACGAAGCCGCATTTTTTTGCCGGCGATCTGCGGATAGATGATCTGCCGCACCGTGCGGCCCGCAACGTCCGGCGCGCAATACAATGGCGGTAGGCTCGCAAGCTGCGGAATGGATTGCAGCGCAGTGCCCCACGCGCTCACCCAGCGTTCGTTATCGGTGGCTCTGGCAGCATTCGCCGCCGATGCGGACAGCGCGAAGCTGAATTGAGCGGCAAGCGCAGTCGTGCAGATCGCGGCAAAAACTCGAATTCTCATGAGGCGGCGACGTATGGACAAAGGCAAGAAAGGGACGATTGTGCCTGATTGTCACGATGCAGCCCATTCCGAGCGCGCATCAAAACGAATTATGCAATCAAAGAACACTTCCATCGACGCCAGCACCCGCCTCCATTGGGAAGAAGACGGCGAAAGGCTCTCCGCGCGCTGGCGCTCCGAAAGCGGCAATCAGCCGCCGAAACGCGTCGTGGTCGGCGACGATCAGATGACCGCCGATCACGCGTTCCGCCTTGCGAGCGAAGGCATCGCGATTTTGTGGCGCGGCGACTTACAGAACGCGCATCAGTTGTTGCAGGCGATGGCGCGTCGTATCGAAAAGAGGCCGCGCAAGAAAAAGGAAGCGCCCGCTTCGCCTGTCGATGTATCTGCATCGGCTCGCGCAATCGCAACGCGCGCGCACGCTGGCCATACTGGCGTTCCCACTCGAGGCGACTACACGATCCTGCTGCGCCGCGCGCCTGACGTCCGGCAGGTATGCGAGAAAGTCTACGGTCCCGGCAATGAACCGTCGATCGTGTCGCTGCGCGAGGTGCTCGGGCTGGTCGGCGCGCACGAGTGGAGCAAGAAAGATGTCGAAATCCGCACGGCGGGCGGGAAAATTCATCCCTATTACGGCGTGTACTCGCCGCCGGTGCGTGGCGAGTACATCGAACTCGTTGCGAATCAGCCGTTGCCGTCGAAATCGCTTGCGTTCGATATCGGCACCGGTACGGGCGTACTCGCGGCAGTGCTGGCGCGGCGTCGAACGTATTGGGGCGACAGATCTCGATCCGCGTGCGCTGGCGTGCGCACTAGAAGAATGAGAATGTGGATCGGCTGGGACTAAACGTAAACGCTCAGGCCGATGTCATCGAAGCAAATCTGTTTCCGGAAGGCCGAGCGCCACTCGTCGTCTGCAATCCGCCGTGGCTGCCTGCGCGCCCGAGTTCGGCCATCGAACATGCGATTTACGATCCCGACAGCCGCATTCTGCGTGGTTTTCTCGAAGGTCTAAGGCGCATTGACGCCGGGCGGCGAAAGCTGGCTGATTCTCTCCGAGTTCGCGGAGCATCTCGGACTGCACACACGCGCGCAGTTGCAGGAATGGATCGATGCCGCCGGACTGAAAGTCGATGGCCGGATGGATATCAAGCCACATCATCCGCGGCGGCGGACAAGACGGACCCGCTGTATGTGCGGCGCGCTCGGCTGGGAAAACGTCGCTCTGGCGTCTGGTCGTCGCATAACTATCTTGCGGCGGCCAAGCAAGCGCGCCTTCTCCCGCAACCAGGCCGCTGGCGAAGCACGCCGTCAGCAGATAACCGCCGGTCGACGCTTCCCAGTCGAGCATTTCGCCTGCGCAGAAGACGCCAGGAAGCACATTGAGCATCAGGCGATCGTCGAGCGATCCGAACGTGACGCCACCCGCGCTGCTGATGACTTCGGGCAATCGGGCGCGGCTTTACGACGCGCAACGGCAGCGCCTTAATCCTCGCGGCAAGCATTTCGAGATCGTTGAACGCGTCTTTTGCCAAGCATTCGTGCAGCTAACCGGCTTTGCCGCCAGCGATATGCAGGCGGCTCTACAAATGACTCAACAGCGAGCGCGTGCCACGCGGATACAGTATTTACTCACGAACCCGCCCGGCGGAAAGCTGAGGCGCGAGGTCCAGCAGAATCTCAGATCTCGCACCTTCGCTCGCAGCGCTCCGGTCTCGAATAGGCGCGGAAAGCGCGTAGATCAGACTGCCCTCGATCCCTTGCTCTGTAATCAGAAACTCGCCAACGCGCCAATCAGTCTTCGTTCACACGAATCGTTACGGATTTAAGCGGCTCGCCCGCAAACCGCTCGCAGAAATGCGGCGTCCAGTCCACTTCGAAGCCGCAATTCGATGGCTTGAACGGCGCGACTTCGATTCTGCGCTCTGCCAGGTGCCCGCAAGCGCGGCCATCCGAACCAAGCTGCGGCCAGCTCGCGCCGCCGACGGCCAAAATCAGCGCATTGTGCCTGATCTGCGTTTCGCCTTCGGGCGTCGTAAAACGCGAGACCGATGAGTCGCCATCAACCAAACCAAGCCACCGATGCCGCATATGCAGCCGCACGCCCGACGCACGCAGCCGATGCAACCACGCCCGCAGCATCGGCGCGGCCTTCATGTCGGTCGGGAAGACGCGGCTCGAACTACCGACGAACGTCTCCACGCCGAGATCGTGGACTCAGGCGCGCAGGGCATCGGCATCGAAACGATCCAATAAGCCCCAAATCTCCGCGCTTCGTGCGCCGTAACGCGCGCGAAAAACCTCCGCAGGCTCGAAATGAAATGCGTGAGATTCATGCCACCCTTGCCGGCCATCAGGAATCTGCGGCCGACCAACGGCATCGCGTCAAACACATCGACGCGCGCACCGCCCGCCGCGAGCGCTTCGGCGGCCATAAGCCCGGCCGGACCGTCGCCGACGATTGCGACGTTAACCGGATTTCCCTCTGTCGACATGTTCTTCCGCAACGAAAAAAAAGAACGCCATTTTCGCATCGGCGCGAGGATCGGGCCGTCACGGACGCTCCAAAGAGCAATAAATAGCGAAAAAGCATTTGGTCGACGACGTGCGAGCAAGTACGATCCCGCGATTCATTGCTCCATCAATTATTACAATTATGTCCATTACCCTCGCGCCCGACCGTGCTTCCGCCCGGGCCGATACCACCGATTCGCGCCCGTCATCCGCAACGCCGCTGACGTTTCTAACCTCGTCAACCGCGACGCAGCCGTCGGCGGCAATGCCCGCGTGGTCGTCGCCATCGCGCTCGGCGGCGTCTTTCTCGATGCCTACGATCTCGGCACACTTGCGTTCAGCGTGAAGGACATCGCCCGCGAATTCCCGCTTTCGCCGGCTGGCAAGGGCTCCGTGGCATCGGCGATCACGTTCGGCGCGATCATCGGCGGCTACTTCACCAACAAAGTCGGCCCCGATACCGCGTGTTCATGGCCGACATGTTCTTTTTCGTGATCGCGGCAATCGCGTGCGCGCTCGCGCCGAACGCGTGGGTGCTCGGCGGTGCGCGCTTCGTGGTGGGTCTGGGCGTCGGCATCGACTTACCGGTTGCGATGGCGTTTCTCGCGGAGTTCTCGCGCCTACAAGGCCGCGGCAACAAGGCGGCACGCGTCGCCATGTAGTGTCCGACGTGGTACGCCGCGATCAACGTTTCCTATCTGCTCGTGCTCGGGCTGTACGCGGTGTTGCCCGCGCATCATTCGGGCTGGCTGTGGCGGCTGATTCTCGGCTTCGGCGCAGTGCTAACTATCGCCATCATTCTGATTCGCAGCCGGTAGGCGGATTCAACCGGTCGTCACAACACCGGATTGTTAAACAGATTTTAGGTATTCGTCCAGGGCTTCCGCAGGCCGGCTGGAAATCATCACCTCCTCACTGACGTGGGCCCACGCCTTGGCACGCGCTCTCGCTCGAGGAACGCGCAACGCGCGCCGCGCCCTTGTATATAAATAAAGCGCTTGATAAATGGCTTCGTGAGAGATGCGCATAGACTCATCATCCGGGAAATTTACCTACAACCGATTAGCAATTTGTTCAGGTGACCAGCCGTTGACCCACTTTCGGTCCCCGCGATGTGGTTTATTTCGACCCTTGAACGGTGCTTGCCGAGACCCAGAAATCTCACGGCCGTCAGCGTCATGTACTTTGCCCTCCAGACGCTCCTGTACATATTGACGCAGCCGTGTGCATTACTCGCCAGCTTCGCTGGCTTGGGTCGTTTAGCGAACCGTTCCGCCTTCCACTGCGCGACGATCTCGCAGTCGGCCCGATCCGCACCATCGACGACGGCGACGATAGCGCCGTCGCCCGCGCCACCTTCTGGCGTCAGGTGATGAACAACGCACAGGACTACGAAGACGATCTCGAAAAGCAGCTCGCGCTGTTCGGCCAGCTCGCGTGCAGCGATGCGCAAATCGTCGTCTGGCACGGGCAAAGTGCGGCGGATCAACTGACGCTGCGCCACCTCGCCTATCACCTGCGCAATGCGCCGCAACGTCTGAACGAAGCGAAGCTCACGCAGTAAGATCTCTCAATTACAGCGAACGACGCCCAGCCCGATCGCGTATGGCGCGCGGACAGCGCGACGTCCGTCGGCATGTTCTCGCCGAAGCAACTGCTCGCAAAACTCCCGACCGTCGCGCCGATTTCGGTGCTGCGCATCAGCCGCCTGGCGCGCTGGAATGGCTGGAATGAATGCCAGGAAGCCGAAGCAAGTGAGCGTGGAGACGCGCCGCTTGCGCGACGGCATGCTGGTATCGAGCAACTGGCTCGATGTCGATGAAGCGCTGCTCGACATGGCCGGCCCGGAATGGCTGCCGACGCGGCGCTTCGATTTCCTGATGAGCGATTCCGTCGGTTATTGACGATACCGCGAGCTGGTCACGGCAGGAGATACCTCAAAATACGCGGCACGCCGTCGGAAATCGCTGATGCCGAATTGCGCCGCTGAGTCCGCCCCGTCCGCTAAAACAAAACGAACAAGAACCGCATCGTATCGATAATGGCCCGTACCAAAGCGCCCGACCACGAAACCCAACCCGAACAGATTCTCGAACTCGCCGCCGCTAGCGGAACGTCGAAAGCGCGTCTCTATCACTACTACGAGAGCAAGGAAGCGATTCTCTTCGACCTGCTCGACCGCTACACCAAACGGCTGATGCTGATCATCGCGGAAGTGGAAGCCGCGAGTCAGCGGCGCCAGCTGGGCGAGCGCGAGTCGTTCGCGGAACTCGTGCGCGCGTTTCTGGCCAAGTACGAGACTTCGCACAGCCGCCACGTCGCGCTGCTCAACGACGTCAAATATCTCGAGGATGCGCAGCGCCAGATCGTGCTCGACCGCCAGCGCGATATCGTCGCGGCGTTCACGCGGCAGCTTGCCCGTACATATCCGAACGCGTCAACAAAGACAACCAGACCTCATTGACAATGATGGTTTTCGGCATGATCAACTGGACCTTCACGTGGCTGAAGCCAGGTGGGCGGCTGGCGTATCGGGATTTCGCAGATCAGGCCGTTGATATGATCGAGAACGGTCTGAACGCTTCCGAGTGAAGATTTGTGCGATACAGCAAATTTTTGCCGTTTCTTTTACGAAATTTATATTAGTTATTGTTTTAATTGATATAAAGTATTTATATAGTATCCTTTTATAATGCATAATTTTTATAAGGGTTTTCATGTACCTCCTGCGCCGCCTTTCGGTAAAATTCATTTTGTTATGTAGCAAGATAAGGAAGGAAGAATACCGTGGAACTAGCCATCAACCGCACCGCCGAGCAGATCGTCGCGCCGGACGCCGCGCACTTGTTTATGCTCGTCCGCGAATTGTCCTCGGCAGACCGCGAGCGCTTGCTGACCTACTTCTTCGCGCTCGATGAAGACGACCCGCCTTCTGCGCTTCGGCCAGATCGTGCTGGATCATGTCATCGAGAATTACGTCCGCAATCTCAACTTCGGAAGCGACGTCGTGTTCGGCGTGTTCGACAACACGCTGAAACTGATCGGCGTCGGCTATCTGGATCTGGCTTATCTGCCCGCTAAAGGCGACAAGCGCCCGCCGAGTTCGGCGTGTCCGTGCTGAAAAGCGCGCGCGGGCGCGGCATCGGTTCGAAGCTGTTCGAGCGCGCGGCCGTGTGCAGCCACAACACGCAGGTGACCGAACTTTACATGCACTGCCTATCGCGCACCAAGACGATGATGTACATCGCCCGGAAGTCGGGCATGAAGATCGAGATGCGTACGGCGAAACGGATGCGTATCTGTCGCTTGCGCCGGCAGATCAAACGAGCATCATGGCAGAAATGCTGCAGGAACAAGCCGCCGTGTTCGATTACGCAATCAAGCGCCAGGCGCATCGCGCGTCGCAAGTGTTCAAGGCGTTCATGCCTGCGGCCGATGCGGCCTGAGATTGAAAAAAGAGCGGCTCCGGCCGCTCTTTTCGTTTCAGGGCAACGACAACGCCGTCGTCTCCTTGATGCGCTCCAGCGAGAAGCTTGAGCGCACATCGATCACCGAAGGGTGATGCAGCAACTGATCCTGCACGAAGCGCTAAAAGTGGTCCATGTGCGGACCTGAACGCGCAGTAGAAAATCCATCTCACCGGTCATCGCGTCGCAGGCGACGACTTCGGGCCATGCGCGAACGGCGTCGCGGAATAGGTCGCCGTGCGTCGGCTGATTCGGCGTTCCCGCCGCAGCCTGCACGCCGCCACGTTTTTCCAGTCGCACGTTGATGTAAGCCAGCAGGCCAAGGCCGATTTTCTTGGCATCCAGCAACGCGACGTAGCCGCGAATCACGCCCGTTTCCTCCAACCGCCGAATGCGCCGCAAACACGGACTCGGCGCATTTTTAACGGGTTTGTCCCACTGTCTCGAAAAACCTGAGGTTCGGATGAGTGAGAGTCTAGGCCTGCGCGTTCACAAGACGCAACGGCCCGATTCATGCTTTGGTGATCCCAAACTTCGGGTGGAGGAAGACAGACAATGAACGCCTCGCTAGACGCAGAACAAAGAGCTTAGCTAGAAGCCACCCGGCAATCCGTCACACTTGACGACAAATACACGCTCAAACGCGGCCGCGCGTATATCGTATGAGTGTGAGTGGCCTCCAGGCACTGGTCAGCCTGCCGATGTTCCAGCAAGAGCGCGACAAAACCGCCGGTTTCATCTCCGGATATCGCGGTTCTCCCCTCGGCGGGTCTCGATCAATCTCTGTGGAAGGCGAAGAAGCATCTCGCCTCGCATCAGATCGTGTTTAAGCCAGGCGTGAACGAAGACCTCGCGGCGACGCCGTGTCGGGCTCGCAACAAGTCAACCTGTACCCGAGCGCGAAGCACGACGGCGTGTTCTCGATATGGTACAGCAAAGGCCCCGGCATAGACCGTTCGGGTGATGTCTTCAAGCACGGCAATTCCGCCGGTTCGTTGAAGCACGGCGGCGTGCTGGTGCTCGCGGGCGACGATCACGCCAGTCATCGACGCTGGCGCATCAGTCCGAGCATATTTTCAAGGCGTGCGGGCGCCGGTGCTGTTTCCATCGAACGTGCAGGAATATCTCGATTTCGGCCTGCACGGCTGGGCGATAAGCTGCTACTCTGGTCTTTGGGTGGCGATGAAATGCGTGACGGACGTCGTGGAATCGTCAGCTTCGGTGGATATCGATCCGCATCGCACGAAGATCGTGATTCCGACCGACTTCGCCATGCCCGATGGCGGCCGAACATCCGCTGGCCCGATCCGCCGCTCGTGCAGGAAGCGCGTCTGCTCGACTACAAGTGGTACGCCGCGCTAGCGTATGTGCGCGCGAACAAGCTGGACCCGCGTGGAGATCGATTCGCCGCATGCACGCTTCGGCATCGTGATCGGCGGCAAGGCGTACCTCGACGTGCGTCAGGCGCTGACCGACTTGACTTAGGTCTCGACGATGCGACGTGCTCGCAAATCGACATCCGTCTGTACAAGGTCGGCTGCGTGTGGCCGCTCGAAGCGCAAGGCGCGCAGGAATTCGCGCGGGCTGGACGAGATTCTCGTCGTCGAAGAGTAGCGCCAAATTTTAGAATACGCAATTAAGGAGGATCTGTACAACTGGCCGGATGCGCAACGATCGCGTGTCTTCGGCAAGTTCGACGAGAAAGACGGCGCAGGCGGCGAATGGTCCTTGCCGATGGGCAACTGGCTCTTGCCCGCGCACTATGAACTCTCGCCGGCGATCATCGCCAAGGCAATTGCGACGCGCCTCGAAAAAGTTCGATCTTCCCGCCGATGTCTGCGCGCGCATCCGCCGCGCGTTTCGCCGTGATCGATGCGAAGGAGAAAGCGTTGGCGCGTCCACGTATCGAAGCGGAACGCAAGCCGTGGTTCTGTTCGGGATGTCCGCACAACAGGTCGACGAACGTGCCGGAAGGTTCGCGTGCGGTGGCGGGCACCGGCTGTCATTACATGACGGTGTGGATGGACCGCAGCACGAGCACGTTCAGTCAGCTGGGCAGCGAAGGCGTCGCCTGGGTGGGCCAGGCGGCCTTCTCAAACGACAAGCACGTGTTCGCCAATCTCGGTGAAGGCGCGTACTTCCACTCCGGCCTGCTCGCCATTCGCCCGGCGATCGCGGCGAAGGTGAACATCACCTACAAGATTCTTTATAACGATGGCGTCGCAATGACCGGCGGCCAGCCTGTCGATGGCGTGCTGACCGTGCCGCAAATCACGCACCAGTTGGCAGCGGAAGACGCAGCGAAGATCGCTATCTTGACGGATGAGCCGGAGAAGTATTCCTCCGTGACGGGGCTTGCGCCTGGCATCTCGATTCACCATCGCGATGAATTGGACGATGTACAGCGCCAGTTGCGCGAAGTCAGCGGCACGTCGATTCTAATCTATGACCAGACCTGCGCGACCGAGAAGCGCCGCCGCCGTAAGCGCGACGCGTTTCCTGATCCGGCGAAGCGCGTCGTCATCAACGAGGTGGTTTGCGAAGGTCGCGGCGATTGCTCGGTGAAGTCGAATTGCCTGTCGGTCGAGCCGCTGGAAACCGAGTTCGGCACCAAGCGGCAGATCAATCAATCGACCTGCAACAAAGATTATCCGTGTCTGAATGGCTTTTGCCCGAGCTTCGTGGATCGAAGGCGGGCAACTGAAGAAGCCCGCGGTGACCAGCGTTTCCGATGATGCGATGCCTTCCGTGCCCACGCCCGAACTGCCGGGAATCGCGCGGCCCTATGGCGTGCTGGTGACGGGCGTTGGCAGGACGGGCGTCGTGACGATCGGCGCGTTGCTGGGCGCGGCGCATCTGGAGCAGAAAGGCGGTCACCGTGCTCGATGTCACCGGCCTCGCGCAGAAAGGCGGCGCGGTGATGAGCCCACGTGCAGATCGCCAATCGCCCGACGGACATTCACGCGACGCGGATCGCGATGGGCGAGGCGAATATCGTCATCGACTGCGATGCGATTGTCACGGCCAGCAACGAATGCGGTTCGCACATGCAGCCGGATCATACGCGCGTCGTCGTCAATAGCGCGCAGACGCCGACGGCGGAGTTCATCAAGAATCCGAACTGGAGTTTTCCGAGCGTCAGCGCGGAAGCGGATATTCGCGCGGCAGCCGGCCAGCATGTTGCACTGGTCGATGCGAACCGCTTCGCCGTCGCGCTCATGGGCGATGCGATTTATACGAATCCGTTCGTGCTCGGGTTCGCGTGGCAGAAAGGTTGGGGGCCGCTGCGGCATAAATCGCTGACGCGTGCGATCGAGTTGAATGCGGTGCAGGTGGAAAAGAATCTGGCGGCGTTCGAATGGGGACGGCTCGCGGCGCACGATCTTGCGGCTGTGACGCGGCTCGCCGGCGGTAAGCAAACGTCGTTTTCGGATGCACCGGGCAAAGTGATTGCGCTGCATACGCCGAAAGCGCTTGATGCGCTGATCGATAAGCGGCTCGATTACCTTGCGAAGTATCAGAACACGGCTTATGCGGCACGGTATGGCCGACTCGTCGCGGAAGTGCGCGCAGCGGAGGCGACGATCGGCGGCAGCGAATATCTGCGACCGAAGCCGTCGCGCGTAATCTGCATAAGCTGACGGCTTATAAGGACGAGTACGAAGTCGCGCGCTTATTTGCCGATCCGGCGTTCATCGAAAAAGTTCGGTCAAGTTTCGAAGGCAACTGGAATATCAAGATGCATCTCGCGCCGCCGTCTACGTTGAAGAAGGATGCGCATGGCCATTTGGTGAAGAAGCAGTACGGCCCGTGGATGCTGTCGGCGATGCACGTTTGTTTGGCGCGGTTGAAGTTCCTGCGCGGGACGGCGCTCGATCCGTTTGGCCGTACGGAAGAGCGGAAGATGGAGCGAGAGTTGATCTCCGAGTACGAAGCACTTTTATCAGAGAGTTGATCGCCGGACTTACGCCGCAGAAGCTAGCGCTTGCCGTCGAGCTTGCAAGTCTGCCGGATTCGATGCGCGGTTACGGCCACATCAAGGAGGACAATGTCAAGGCAGCGAAGGTGAAGTGGGAGAAGTTGCTGGCGCAGTGGCGGAAGGGAGAAGACGCGGACAAGCGCGAGGTCGCATAGCGCATGACGTGGTTCGAAGTCGCAGTCGGCACGAGCAAGGCTGCTTCTTGTTTCCAAGTACAAAAGCGAAAGGAGTCGACTTATATTTGCGAACCCCTCCACCGGATCGCCTTGAGCCGGTGGACCCCAACGCAACTAGCGACTCCTTACTACTTACTATGTACTATGCCTCCTGAGTGCCAGTCTTGAAGAACTCGCTTCCGATGTCAGTGCAACGACCGCAGGAAACGCATTTCGCTGCGCGGCGGCCAATGTCCGGTGGGAAAGCGCAGTATCTGAAGCCCGGGCATCGGAATATATCGACCATGTTAGCGATGTCACCCCTCGCACGGCGACTGGAAAGCGGAGCACCAAACGGGTATGTGCGCTCTTTCATCCAGGTTGCAAAGGATCATCCGAGAAGTGCCGACTGCTTCATGGCACATAACCTATCAGGCGCATCTGAACGAAGAACTGGACAATACGTTCTTGCTGCGCCTGGAATCGCTCGACCGTCTGTTCGACAGCAAGTTAGTCACGATCAATTTCTGGGAACGCTTCTACAACTCACAAAAAGACCTGCTCAAGGACCGGCTGACGACACCGGCGAAATATTGCGCGAAGAGTTCACCAGGCAATGGAACGCCCTGCGCACGCAGTGCTCGACCTTCATTCGCCACGTTTCTCAACGACTTCGGCGGCATAGTATAGAGGATGCGCCAGGCAATGACCGCGAACAGGGAGGTCGCCCGAACAAAGCACTCGAGCATGCCAAACTGGCAGGCCTCGATACGGCAACCACTTTTGAGTACCCGATGCCAAGTCTCAATTGTCC
>LELG01000078.1 GCA_001045575.1 Candidatus Burkholderia pumila | reverse complement strand
TCACGCCGTTGTTATTTGCGTTGGGCAATTTATGGATGATGCGCAAAGCGCTGCGCAAATCGTAGAGATGGCGCGCATGATGAACTTGATCTTCGTCGACTCGCCGCGAGTCAGAACCTCTGGATGGTATCGACTTCGTGACCGACCTCGGCATCGACAGGCCGTGCGAGGTGAGGAGAGAGGGGGGGCTCCAACGCATATTGTTTTCCGTCGAGCCTACATCCACGCCTGTCGCACGCGTCTGAAACGAATTGTGCAGACGCTCCTTAACACCCTCCGATCCAGTTTACAACCGGACTTGGGGGTAAAGCTCAGCATCTTCAGAGGAGACGCGATACCGCCACATCGGCCACGGCTCCGTTTCGAAGGACAGAAGATTTGCGCGCGCATCAGGATACAACACGTCGGATGCGTAACGCTGCATCGTCAGAGGGATGCGCTCACCGTTCGTCTCGATCCACGCTTCGATGCCGTTCACGAGCACCACGCGCCCCGGCGGGGGCTGCGTCGCCGAGCAACAGCGAGCGGCGCGTGCGCAGTGTGCCGACAGTGCCTGCCGGATGCGAAGCCGCCGTAAACATCCGCTTCGAGCCATTCGGCTTCGAGACGTGCATCGTCGGGCGGATCGCGTTCTGCACCTTCGACGTCCAGCCGAGCAGCAAACCGCTCGCGCCGAGCGCCTGGCGGTTCCAGCGGTAAAGATCGAACGTATCCGTTTGTTCAACGATGAAACCGTCACGAATGGCGAAGCGCGTCTGGATATCGTTGACGACGAAGCGGCCCGTCGCCGAATACGTGTAGCGTGCGACGGCATGCGCGCTCGTGGTCTGCCCGATGGATTGATGTCGTCGGCCTGAAGCTCGAGGGTCTGGAATACGCAGTAGAAGCGCTCGATCAGCTCGATGTTTTGATTGGCCACAGTGAGAGTCGGAAGCAGGCGCTTGAGGTTCCGGCCATCATACATCGTACGGTCGATATGCGTCCGTTACGTGGCCAATACCGTCACCGCATGAATCAGCAGCCCGACCGCGCTGCTGACGAGCGTTCCGTTCACACGAATGAATTGCAGATCGCGCCCGATATTGAGTTCGACGTCGCGCACGAGGGTGGCGTCGTCCCATTGCTTGACGGTCGCCGAGATGTGTTTCGCAATGCCTTCGCGCAACTCCGGCGCGAGCGCCTTCAACGCAGATGTTCGTTGATGGAATCGCACAAGGCCGGATCGCTGCCGAGCGCCTGCGCGAAGCCGGATGCCATATCGACGGACTTTCGCATGCAGCGCGGAGTCGGGACGCTTGAGATCGGCGTCGAGCCATGCGGTAAATTCGTCCCACAGGCCGTTCACGTAGCGCGCAACTCCAGACGCTCGAGCCATTCGCGCTTGTGCTGATCGATATGCGCCTTGAACGTTTCATCGCTCTTCAAACGCTCGACGAAGCGTTCGACCGGGGCATCGAATGCCTTGCGGCGCTCGTGTTCCGGGTCGCTGCTGATATCGTGCAGCCATTGATTTACGCCGAGATCGTCCTCCGCATCCAGCCCGACGAAACCGAGCATGCCGATGAGCTTCGGATACTCCTCGCCCGCCACCACCACGATGCGCCCCGCCAGCATCTCCTGCACTTCCGGCTTGTCGAGCCACGCGGCCATTTGCTTCAGACCTTCGTCGAACAACAACTGATGCTGGCGATTCGTCGTCAGCGCGGACAGCACGCCACCTGCCGCGCCCGCGAGATCGAACTGGTCAGCGCGGCGGCGGATGGCGTTGTACAGCACCTCCTTGATGCGCTGATCGTCGATGAACGACAGCAGTTGCCCGACCGCCGACACCGCTTTCTTGCCGAGCAGATCGGCATTCCTGGGTTCCGCGAGCCACATCGACAGACGGTTCGCCGGATCAAACACGTTCACGCGTGCGACGAGCGCATCGGTGCCGAGAAAGCGGTCGCGCACGAAGACCGCGAGGTTGTCCGCGACGCGTTCCTTGTTGGCGGGAAGAATGGCCGTATACGAAATCGGCACGCCGAGCGGATGGCGGAACAGCTCGACGGCCGCGAACCAATCCGCGAGCACGCCGACCATCGCGGCTTCCGCAAACGATGACACCCACGCCCATGCGCCCGCATCGTGCTAACTTTTGGCGAGCGCGAAGGCAAACCCACTTCATTTTTTCAGCGCAAGCGCTTTGTCCTGCGTTTCCATTTTTTATCGATCATGGTTTCGGAAAAGGCGAAAGCATAGCAGCGCACGCGCCGATAAAGCTATCACGCCGCGTCTTCCTTCCGTTGCGTGCGCCCCCCCAATACCGACCTCAAGGCAGCGCCCGTATGGCTGCGCGGATGCGTCGCCAGCGTTTCCGGATCCGCCACAGCGACGATGGTGCCGCCATTCACGCCGCCTTCCGGCCCGAGATCGATGACCCAGTCGGCTTCGGCGATCACATCGAGATCATGCTCGATGACGATCACGCTATGCCTGCCATCCGCCAGACGATGCAGTACGTGAATCAGCTTTGCCACATCGGCCATATGCAGGCCGACGGTCGGTTCGTCGAGCACGTACAGCGTATGCGGCGGCTTTTGCCCGCGCCGCGTGATGTCGTCGCGCACCTTCGACAACTCGGTGACGAGCTTGATGCGCTGCGCCTCGCCGCCCGAGAGCGTCGGCGACGGCTGGCCGAGCGTCAGATAACCGAGGCCCACGTCCTTCATCAATTGCAGGGGATGCGAGATGGAAGGCATCGACGAGAAGAACTCGACGGCTTCATCGATCTCCATCGTCAGCACTTCGCCGATGTTCTTGCCGCGCCATGTGACCGCGAGCGTTTCCGGATTGAAACGCTGGCCGTGGCATACGTCGCACGGCACTTTCACATCGGGTAAGAAGCTCATGGCGATGGTGCGCACGCCCTGGCCTTCGCATGCGGGACAGCGGCCATCGCCCGTGTTGAACGAGAAACGCGACGGCGTGTAACCGCGTGCGCGCGCTTCGAGCGTATCCGCGAACATCTTGCGGATGGTGTCCCACATGCCGATGTACGTTGCCGGACACGAACGCGGCGTCTTGCCGATAGGCGTCTGATCGACTTCGAGCACGCGATCGATCGATTCGAAACCTGTCAGGCCCGCGCAGCCCTGCCACGCATGCACGACATCGAACTTCGGACGCGGCGTTTCGCGTGCGAGCACGCTGGCGCGCGAGCGTTTCGCTGCGGGCGCTTCGGCTTGCGCAGCCTTGCGTGCGCGCTTTTCCGCCGGCGATGACAATATCGAACGGCCCACTGCGTCGAGCAGATTTGTCATCAGCACGTCGCGGGCGAGGGTGGATTTTCCGGACCCCGAAACACCTGTGATCGCCACGAGCCGATTCAGCGGCACGCTTGTCGTCACGTTGCGCAGGTTGTGCAGCGTCGCGCCTTCGACGGTCAGCCATTGCTCCGGAATCGCGGGCCGCTTTGCCGTGCCTACGCGCACTTCACGGCGCGGCTGCAACGGATGCACGATCGGATTCGCCAGCATCTGTCCCGTGAGCGACGCCTTGTGCGCCGCGAGATCCGTCACGTTGCCCTGCGCGACGACCGTGCCGCCACGCTTGCCCGCGCCCGGCCCGATATCGATGATGTGATCCGCGTGGCGAATGGTGTCTTCGTCATGTTCGACGACGACGAGCGTGTTACCCTTGTCGTTGAGCTTCTTCAGCGCGCTCAGCAAGATGAGGTTGTCACGCGGATGCAAACCAATGGTCGGTTCATCGAGCATATAACACACGCCTTGCAGATTGCTGCCCAACTGCGCGGCCAGACGAATGCGTTGCGCTTCGCCGCCGGACAGCGTGGGCGCCGCACGATCGAGGCTCAAATAGCCCAGGCCGACTTCTTCCAGAAACTGCAAACGCCCTTCGATTTCGCTGACAACATCACGCGCGATATCCGCATCGCGGCCCTTCAATCTGAGGCCCGAAATCCATTCACGCGTGTCCGTGACGGTCCATCGTCCGACCTCGGTGATGGGATAATTGCCGAACGTGACCGCGCCCGCGACTTCGTTCAGGCGCGTGCCTTCGCAATCCGGGCACGGTTGATCCACGATATCGTCCGGCTCGTCATCCACCGAACCGATGATCTGTTCGCGGCCACGATCGTCCTGCACGAAGATGGTATCATTGAATGTGGCGCGTTGTTCGCGCGTGAGCTTCACGCCCGTGCCGACGCAGGTGTTGCACCAGCCATGCTTGCTGTTGTACGAGAACATGCGCGGATCGAGTTCTGGATAACTCGTACCGCAGACCGGACAGGCGCGCTTGGTCGAGAACACGCGCGTCTCTTCGCTGCCGCTTCGCGCGCCGTCGTGCCATGAGCCGTAAAGCTCGTCCAGCGGCGCGCAAAGATGCATGACGCTCTTGCCGATTTCCAGCGTTTCATCGAGCAAACGGCGCAATTCCCCTTCGTTATCCGACGACACGACAAGATCCGCCACCGGCAACTCGATCGTATGCTCGCGGAAGCGGTCGAGCTTCGGCCACGGACTCACGGGCAGGAATTCGCCATCGACACGCAAATGCGTATTGCCGCGCGACTTCGCCCATTTCGCAAGATCCGTGTACATGCCCTTTCGATTGACGACGAGCGGCGCCATCAGCCCGACATGTTGGCCCTTGTAGTCGCGCATGATCTGCGCGGCGATGGATTCGGAGCTTTGCGCCTGGACCGGCGTGCCATCGTGAATGCAATGCTGGATGCCGAGCTTCACGTAAAGCAGACGTAGGAAGTGCCATACTTCCGAGGTTGTGGCAACCGTGGACTTGCGCCCACCGCGCGACAAACGCTGTTCGATGGCGACGGTCGGCGGAATGCCATACACGGCATCGACTTCGGGACGGCCTGCAGGCTGCACGATGGAACGCGCATAAGCATTCAGCGATTCCAGATAACGGCGCTGGCCTTCGTGGAACAGGATATCGAACGCGAGCGTAGACTTGCCCGAACCGGATACGCCCGTCACCACGTTGAACTTGTTGTGCGGAATATCGACGTCGAGCGACTTCAGATTGTGCTCGCGCGCATTGACGATGCGCACCACATCCTCGCCCTGCAACGCGCGCCGCGCGCTCGCCACTTCCGCCGCGAGTTGCAGCGGCACGCCCGCGCGCTTTTCCGCGGCGCCGGGTTGCATTGCTTCTTCGTACTCGACCAGCGCGCGGCCCGTATGTGAATGATCGCAGGCGGCCACATCGTCCGGAGTGCCGACGCATACGACTTTACCGCCGCCATCGCCACCTTCCGGACCGAGATCGATGATCCAGTCCGCCGCGCGAATCACATCCAGATTATGTTCGATGACGATGAGCGAATGCCCGCGCTCCAGCAGCCGGCGCAGCGCCTGCATAAGTTTGGCGATATCGTCGAAATGCAGGCCGGTGGTCGGTTCGTCGAACATGAAGAGGCGGTTTTCGCTCTTCTTCGTTTGTGAGGTTTCCGCGAGATAGCCCGCGAGTTTCAGGCGTTGCGCTTCGCCGCCTGAAAGCGTCGGAACAGGCTGGCCGAGCTTTGCATATTCGAGGCCCACATCGACGATAGGTTGCAGCATGCGCAATACTTCGGTATCCGATGCAAAAGCCTCGACCGCTTCGCTTACCGTCAATTCGAGCACGTCTGCCACGCTCAGTTCACGCCCGCCGCGCTCGATCTTCACTTCCAGAATTTCCGCGCGATAACGCCGTCCATCGCAATCCGGGCAGCGCAGATAGACATCGCTTAGGAACTGCATTTCGACGTGTTCGAAGCCCGAGCCGCCACAGGTCGGGCAGCGGCCGTCGCCCGAATTGAAGCTGAACATGCTCGCGCCGTAACCGCATTGCACGGCCAGCGGTTCCTTTGCGAACAACTTGCGGATTTCATCGAACGCGCCGACGTAGCTCGCCGGATTCGAACGCGTGGTGCGGCCGACCGGCGACTGATCGACAAAGATCACATCGCTCAACTGCTCCGCGCCTTTCAATGCGCGGAACGCGCCCGGCGCTTCCGTCGCCTTGCCGAAATGACGCATCAGCGCAGGCGCAAGCACGTCCTGAATCAACGTCGATTTGCCCGAGCCTGAGACGCCCGTCACGCAGACGAGACGTTGCAGCGGAATATCGACGGTCACATCGCGCAGGTTGTGATCGCTTGCGCCTTCGAGCGTGAGTCGCGGCGTGTCCGCGTCGACGATACGCCGATTCCAGCTCGATGCATGCGCCACATGCTTGCGTCCGCCGAGATATGCGCCGGTGAGCGTGTCGCTGACTTGAATCTCGTCGGGTATGCCGTCGTAGGCGATCTGCCCCCCGCGCTCGCCCGGTCCCGGTCCCATGTCGATGAGACGATCCGCCGCGAGCATCACCGAAGGATCGTGTTCGACGACGACGAGCGTATTGCCCGCATCGCGCAGTCGATGCATCGCTTCCACGATGCGGTTGAGATCGCGCGGATGCAGCCCGATGCTCGGCTCATCGAGCACGAACAGCGTATTCACGAGCGACGTGCCGAGCGCCGTCGTCAGGTTGATGCGCTGCACTTCGCCGCCCGACAGCGTGCGCGATTGGCGGTCGAGCGTGAGATAGCCGAGACCGACACCGCAGAGATATTGCAGACGCGCGCGGACTTCAGCCTGCAGCAGTTTCATCGCTTCGTCGAGCAAGGTGGAAGGCAGCGTCAGCGAGTCGAAGAAACGGCGGATGCGCTCGATCGGCATCAGCATGATGTCGTGCAGTGTGAGGCCCGGCAGCGCTTCCAGCTGCGCGCGATCCCAGTCCACGCCGCGCGGCATGAAGCGGTCGGACGGCGAGAGCACGGCATCGGCCTGTTCGTTCGTGCCGAGACGCCACAGCAGCGATTCGGTCTTCAGGCGCGCGCCATCGCAGACGGGACAGGTCGTGTAGCTGCGATACTTCGACAGCAGCACGCGAATGTGCATCTTGTATGCTTTGGATTCCAGATAATCGAAGAAGCGCTGCACGCCGTACCACTGGTTCTGCCACTTGCCGGTCCAGTCGGGCGAGCCTTTGATGACCCAATCTTTTTCTTCCTGCGTGAGATCGCGCCAGGGCACGCCGAGGCGAATGCCCGCTTTTGCGCCGTATCGAACGAGGTCGTCCTGATTCTCTTTCCACGCGGGCGTTTGCAGCGTTTTAATCGCGCCTACGCGCAGCGTTTTGCTTTCGTCGGGAATCACGAGGCCGTAATCGACGCCGATCACGCGCCCGAAACCACGGCACGTTTCGCACGCGCCGTATGCCGAGTTGAACGAGAACAGCGCGGGCTGCGGATCGGCATAACGCAGATCGCTCTCCGGGCAATGCAGGCCGGTGGAAAAGCGCCAGATTTCGGGTTCGGCTTCGTCTTTCAACACGTAGATAGCAATGCGTCCCGTGCCGCGCAGCAACGCGCTTTCGATGGCTTCCAGTGCGCGCGAACGCTCGGTGTTCTGCAGGCGGAAACGGTCGGCGACGACGTCCAGCACTTGCCGCATGCCCTGCTCCGTTTCCACATGGCGCTTTGCCTGCACGCGCGTGTAGCCGCTCGCGGACAGCCATTGCTCGACTTCTTCATCGCTCGCGGTGTCCGGCAATTCGACGGGGAACGTAATGGCCAGACGCGGATCGTCAGCGCGCGTGCGTTCAAGCAGTTCGGCGTAGATGGTCTCAGGTGTGTCATGACGCACACGCAGCGCGGTTTTCCTGTCGAACAATTCAGCGGCGCGGGCGTAGAACAGCTTCAGGTGATCGTTCAGCTCGGTCATCGTGCCGACGGTCGAGCGTGAACTGCGCACCGGATTCGTCTGGTCGATGGCAATGGCCGGCGGCACGCCATCCACGCGATCGACCTGCGGACGGTCCATGCGGTCCAAAAACTGTCGCGCGTAGGCGCTGAACGTTTCGACATAGCGACGCTGGCCTTCCGCGTACAGCGTGTCGAAAACCAGACTCGACTTGCCGGAACCGGACGGGCCGGTGACGACCGTCATCTGGCCGGTGTGCAGGTCGAGATCGAGATTCTTGAGATTGTGCTGCCGTGCGCCGCGAATGCGAATTGCGTTATTCGATGCCAATTTTTAAACCGATTCAATGAGTTGGACGGCTTTCGATGCCGTGAGCGAGTCGTTTCCGGAGTGGCTGGAAGAGTCAGAGTCGCTCGCCGCTGGCATCTTATACACCCATACAGCACTGTTCGCACGAATGGTGGCCAATGTTCGAAACAGTTGCAGTTGCGCAAGGTTCTCGCCCGCGCGTCCGAAGTGTACGGAATCAGTTCTCCGAGAGATGCGCGATGACCGCTTCCGCGACCGCCTCCGGCGCTTCGCGCTGCGGAATAATGCCCGACGCCGTCGATCACGATCCGCCAGTAGCCCGCCGTGAAATAACCCTTCCTGCCCCGCCGATATCGCCTGATCCGCATGTATCCGCGCCGCCGTGAATGACGAGCGTGCGCGAGCCCAGCTTTTCGATGGTGAGCAGTGTGTCGTAGAGCGCCTTCAGAGCGGGATCGGACGCCTCGTCCTTGCGATAGCGCCGCCGATACGCGTTCAGCGCGGCACCCAGTCGAGATTTTCGAAGGCGCGCGCGTTCGCTTCGAACTCGGCTGCGTCGTACCAGCCTTGCGCGGTGCCCACATGTTCCATTGAATATGCGCGAAGCCTTTGGGATCGGCGGCGACTTTCTGCGGGCCGTCGTCGAGCGATATGCACCATTAGTACCCAATAGCGCGCCGTGTCTGCGCGAAGTCCGGCAGCTCGAACTTGCCGGCAGGCTGATCTCCGACCGACAAGACCGTGATGCGCCGCACGCGCTGCGGATATAGCGCAGCCGCCATCGCCGTATAAGCCGCCCGCGCCCCCCCCAGTCATGACCGATGAGATCGATTGCGTCCTGCACGAGCGCCACGGCAGAACCGTCGCGCACGCCGTCATCGCGCAGGAAACGCGTGCCGCCTGCGCCGCGCAATTCCGGCACGATGTGTCCCGGTAACCGACAGCGTTCAATCGCTGCGCCACCACGCTCTAGCCGTGTGCGGCATCCAGTCAGTCATGCAGCAGAAAAACCGCTGGACCTTCGGCGGGACCGGTGTCCGAATAGGCGATTTTTCAGCGTCGGTGTGGTGACGTGTCGAGCGAATTTCAGCATGGCGGCGCTCCTCGTCGGATAGAGAAAACCATTCTAGAGCGACTCTCGTACCCGCATTTTCAGCCTGCATTTCAACTGACGTCGTATAACAAAATGTCTGCTTGCCACGGGAAAGTACCAGCCACTTCGCGCCGTGCTTCCGCTAATTTGAAAAAAAATGAAAAAGGAAACGGTTTCCCTGTAGTAAGATAAATTAGTATTGCGCCGTTTTCAGATGACACAGAGCATTAAACATTATACGACATCGTTCGAAAGGCAAACCCTTCGACGCAAAAAATCAGGAGACGAGAAGGAAACAGCAGAAGCCGCAACACACCTCGCAATCTTTTAAGCGACTTTTAAGCGACGCTCGTTCGTCAAATTCGCGGGCGTGTCGGCAGGCGCGCCACTGATCGGCGGATTCGGCGCGCTGAGCCTGCTCAGCGGCTGCGGCGGTTACCACAACGATGACAATGGCCCCGCGCCCGATCCCATCTGGGGCGTATCCGACTCCGCGACACAGATCGTCAACGCGCTGAAAGGCGTCTCAACGTCGATGTTCCCGAGCCGCCACAGTTCATCGTCACGGATTACGGCGCGAAGCAATGCACGGTCGTCGCAGCGGCTAACCCGTACACCGACGCGAGCAAGTCGCCGCTCTCGACCGGCGCCGATCAGACACACGCGCCCGGCTCCTTCGATTCGCGTCCCCCATTTATCGCGGCCGGCCCGCAACGCGGCGAGCGGCGGGCAAGTCGTGGTGCCTGCGGACAACTGGTATTGCGCCGGCCCGATCGTCCTGCTGTCGAACGTCAACTTCCATCTCGCCGCCAACTGCGAAATCTTCTCCAGTCCGAATCCCGCCGATTACGCGAAAGACGGCCCCATTGATTGCGGCGCGAACGGCAAGCTTTACTAAAGCCGCTGGGCAGGCAACGATTGCCTCAACCACGACCCGCCGGTCTACGCGCGCAATCAGACCAAAATCGCGCTGACGGGCGCAGGCGACACTTCCATCCTCAACGGCCAGGCTATGACGCCGTTCGCCGGCAGCGGCAACACGGCCCTTGCTGGTAGACATGGAAAGGCAACAACGGCTCATATGGATGCGTGAGTTCATCGACGCCCTCGCAGGCATCGAACAATGCGAACAATGTCGATATGAAAACCGCCGTGCCCGGTATTTCGGATTCGCTCTAGGCCGCGCTAACCAACTCCGCGACGCCGTGGCAGCAGGATCAGAGCTATCTACCCGCGCTGTCCGAAGCGGGCGTGGCCATCGAAAAGCGTATCTTCGGCGTCGGCCATTATCTATGTCCGTGCATGGTGAAATTCATCGGGTATACGAATGTACTGATGGAGAGTTACCGCACCTTCAACACGCCGTTCTGGCAGCATCATCCGACCAACTGCAAGAACGTGGTCATGCGCAGCGTCACGGTGGACAGCATCGGCCCGAACAACGACGGTTTCGATCACGACGCCTGCGACATGGTGCTGTGCGAGAACGTCGTCTTCAATACGGGCGACGATTGCACCGCCATCAAGTCGGGCAAGGATCTCGACACGCAATACGGTCCCGCGCAAAACCACGTCATCCAGAATTGCACGATGAACAGCGGCCACGGCGGCATCACGCTCGGCAGTGAAATGGGTGGTGGCGTGCAGAAAATTTATGCCCGTAACCTGCAGATGCTGAATCAGTTCTGGGCGACGAACTCGCTGAACATCGCCATTCGCATCAAGACGAACATGAATCGCGGCGGCTTCGTGAAGGACTTTCGATAGCGTCTCCACGCTGCCGAACGGCGTCAGCCTGACGGGGTCCGGTTATGGCAGTAGCATGCTCACCGGCAGCCCGATCAACTCGACGATGCCGCTCAGCGTGATGACGGCGAGCGCGGCGAATCTTTCGGCTTCGCAGGGCGGCATCATCACATTCGATTGCGATTATCAGCCGTCGAAAAACGCCATTCGCACACGGCCCGCGCTCGTGCAGAACGTCAACATCTCGAACCTGAAGGCGGGCAATATGACGCTCGGCTGCGTGACGGGCTCATGCTTTCAGGCGATCGTCGCGCAAGACCCGATCGCGTTCGATTACAACGGCCCCGCGCTCACGCCGACGATTCCTGCTATCACCGGCGTCGGCATCACCAACTGCGATTTCGGCACGCCGACGGCGGCAGGCCCGGCGTCATCGGACTACGCCCGGACCGATCTATGCGTACAAAGTGCATGACATGCCAAACAATACGGTGATTGCCGGCAAGACGCTGAATCAGACCGTGAGCGACGCGCGGTAACCCGCTTCAGGCGCCAATGAGCACGCCGGTTCTGATCGGCGTGTCGCCGGTGGCGCGGCCCATCGGCGCGCCCGCCGTGACGAAACGCGTAGCACGCCGCATGTAGAAGACGCCATCGTTTTGCGTAGTGATGGTGGTGACAGTATCCTTAAGCGGATCGACGGTATCGAACATGGCATCGCCTTTTTTCAGGCGCTGGCCGATCTCTGCGCGATACATGACGATGCCGCTCACCGGCGCGATCAACTGTTCGCTGCCCGCGAGCGGCGTCGCGTTTTGTTCGAGTGGTGGTATCTCACGCGCCTCACCTTCGATCACGCCACGTGCGATGAGAAAGTCGATGATCGCATCAGCATCTTTTTTAGCGATTTCATAGTCCACGTCCCGCTGCCCGCGATGCTCCAGCGTCGCCGCGATATTCGGCGCGTTCAATGGCACGGCATCGCCCAGAAAGGCGCACAGTTCGCTCCACACAAGAGCACGTAGATTTCATCGAACGACTGTCCGCCGGAATCCGTCGCCAGCAGCACGCCGTTCGCGCCGAGATAGCGCGAGCGGTTCGATCGCGGTCCAGCTTGCCGGACGCATGTAGAGATGCATGGTCGCTTCGAGCGAGCAATGCAGATCCAGCACGATATCCGCTGCCGATGCCATTTTCAGCAACGCCAGCCGCAACGATTCGAACTCGTTGTTCGCGCGCATTTCGCCGAGCATGTCGCATAACGCGGCGCGCACAAGACGCGTGTTGTAGCGGCATCATCGGAAAAAAGCGTGAGCCAAATGCGCTCGATCAGCGCGGACGCCGCGGGCATCGGAAAGCCGCGATTGAAGTTGTGGCCGCTGTTCGCCTCGAAGCGCCCGAGAAACTGCCCGAGCACATGCTGCGACAGGCCGACGGGATTCGTCACCGACACGAGTACGATTTCACCTCGCATGCGCCCTTGCGCTTCGAGTTTCTTCGGCGTTGTCCGAGCGTCCACGCGATGAGCATCGCGGGGGGGGGGGGGGGGGCGTGGGGGGGGCAGGGAGGGTTGAAGTTGAATTTTGGGCCTCGCGCGCCGGGGGCGGGGGGAAAGGGGGGGGGGGGGGG
>LELG01000077.1 GCA_001045575.1 Candidatus Burkholderia pumila | reverse complement strand
ACCGCGTCAACATGCGAATCCTCGATCGTGCTCGGCGCGCCGGGGCGCGGCGCATCGAGCAGACCATCCAAACGATAAGCAACAAAGTCTGCCGGCCACTTCGAAACGGTTTGTTGAGTGATTCGCAGTTTTGCCAAAACATCCTTATTGTCGACGCCCTTCGCGCACGCCAGCACAATCCGCGCTCGCAACGCCAACGCCTGCGCTGTCTTGCGACGCATTGTCAATGCCTTGAGTTGTTCGCGCTCCGAGTCACTCAACACGAGTTCCGCCTTGGGTCTTCCGCTCTTCGCCACCTCTTGAAGTACGTGCCGTCCATCGCACAGTAAGCAGCTAATCATTCAATTAATTTTTAACTCACAACACTAGAACCTGAGAGAGAACGACAATGAGAGAAGCCTTCAGAAAGCGCATTCTCGTCACCGGCGGCGCGGGCTTTCTCGGCTCGCACTTGTGCGAACGGCTGCTCGCGCAGGGCCATGATGTGTTGTGTGTCGATAATTTCTATACTGGCACGAAAGACAACATCGCGCATCTGCTCGACAGTCCCAATTTCGAACTGATGCGCCATGATGTCACGTTTCCGCTATACGTGGAAATGGACGAGATCTATAACCTGGCGTGCCCCGCATCGCCGATCCACTACCAATACGATCCGGTGCAGACCACGAAAACCAGCGTGCATGGCGCGATCAATATGCTGGGCCTAGCCAAGCGCGTGCACGCGAAGATCTTTCAGGCATCGACGAGCCAAGTGTATGGCGATGCGCGCGTGCATCCGCAACGGGAAGCGTACTGGGGCAACGTGAACCCTATCGGCCCGCGTTCGTGTTACGACGAGGGCAAGCGCTGCGCGGAAACGCTATTCATGGACTACAGGCGTCAGCATGGGCTGAACATCAAGATCGCGCGCATCTTCAATACGTATGGGCCGCGCATGCATCCCGCCGATGGCCGCGTGGTGTCCAACTTCATAATGCAGGCGCTGGCAGGCGAACCCATCACCGTTTATGGTGAAGGCATGCAAACGCGCTCCTTCTGCTATGTGGATGACATGGTCGAAGCCTTCGTCCGCCTCATAAACACGCCCGACGACTTCACCGGCCCGGTGAACCTCGGCAATCCGCATGAATTGTCGATGCTCGATATCGCCAGGCAGATCATCGTGCTGACGGGTTCGTCGTCGGAGATCGTGTTCAAGCCTTTGCCGATGGATGATCCGTGGCATCGTCAGCCGGACATTACCCTGGCGCGCGAAAAGCTCGGCTGGTCTCCATCGACCATGCTCGATGATGGCCTAAAGCGCACCGCGAACTACTTTCGGCAGATTGTAGAAGCAGAGCGCGCTCGCGAAACGGTCAGGACTGTGTAGTCACGCTCAAGATGCTTGCGATGAGTTTCGGCGCAGGCACCGGCTTCGTCAGATCCGCCTGAAAGCCGGCGGTTTGCGTGCGCAGGCGCGTTTCCGCTTGTGCATGTCCTGTCAGCGCGATGGCAGGCATGCGCTTACCGAGCTTCACCTGGCGGCGCGCTCTTCTTCCTCGCGGATCAGGCGCATCACGTCGTAACCGTCCTGTTCCCCGCCAAGGACGATATCGCAGAGCATCGCGTCGGGCCATTGCGGGGCAGGTCGCGCAAGTGCGTTAGCGCTTCGTCGCCCGATGCGAATACCGCGACGCTCGCGCCCACCACCGTCATCAACACGGCTTCGAGTGAATCGTGCGCTTCTTCTTGATCGTCCAGCACCATGATGGTCTTGCCGTCAAGGGCATCGTCCTGAATGTGGCCGCTCGCCTGCGCTTCGTCCAGCACGGACGCAGCGGCATGCTTGCAACGTAGGCGAGATGCGTATCGACGAAACGGGGCGCGAAGCTGCCGCCCGTTTCGCCCAGCGCCTTCTCAAGGCGGCGCATCTGTTTTGCCGAGTTCGCTGAGCCGTTCACGCTCGCATGATTGTTGTCGCGGAAAGCACGCAGTTCCACACGCTCGCCGCGCGCCGCCGCGTTGATCGGCTCGCGGCAGAGTTCGGCTATGATCTGTTGCAGTGTGCTCGCATCGCCGTTCACGTGCAGGGTCGGGTTAGGTTACAACCGTATAGAGGTGTTGACGCCGCGTGCATCGATCTCGTCATGCAACGCATCGACTACGCCGGTGATGAGCGCTTCGAGTCCCACCGCCTGCGCCGACACTTTGCGCTGCAAGTGCTCCAGTTCGCCCTGCTGCCATTGCAGCGACCACATGCGCGCGTAGACGCCATCGCGTTCGAGAAGCTCGTCATGCTGGCCTTGTTCGACGATGCGCCCATGCTCTATCACGAGGATCCAGTCGGCATCGACGACCGTGGACAAGCGATGCGCAATCGTCACCGAAGTATGCCCCGGTCGAGTTCGGTCTGGATGGCGCGTTCGGAACGCGTGTCGAGCGCGGGCGTGACTTCATCAAACACGATGATGCGCGGGTTCTTCAGAATCGCGCGCGCAAGCAATGGCGATGCGTTGTCTTTCGCCGCCCGACAAGCGCACGCAAACGCTCGATGAACTCTTCGAGCTGCGCCGCGTTGACGATATCGGCGCGCGCGCCAGGCCGTCGTCCATAAGCAATGTTGTAGGCGATCGTATCGTTGAAGAGCACGGTGTCGCACGTGCCGACCGTCGCGCGCAGACTGTGCCTTGCGTGACTTCCGCGATATCCATCCGTCGATGCATATGCTGCCCGCCGTGGGCTGATACAGGCGGAACAGGAGTTTCACGAGCGTCGATTTGCCCGAGCCGCTTTCGCCCACTTACCGCGAGCTTTTTGCCTGCGTGCGCGTTGAAACTCACGTCGCGCAGAATCTGCCGCGCGGGATCGTAGCCGAACTCGACGTTCTCAAACCGGATCTCGCCTTCGGTAACCACGAGCGGCTTCGCATCGCCTTCATCGATATCTTCACGCACGCGCCCGCGCGCCAGTAAAATGTTGAACATGCGTTCGACGTTGACGAGAGCATCGTTCGTCTCGCGAAATACGAAGCCGAGCGTGTTCAGCGGATTGCAGACCTGCACGATATACGCGTTCACCAGCACGAGATACCGACGCTCATGGTGCCTGCGACGACTTCCTGCGCCACGCGCAACATCACCGCCGCAATACCGAGCGCTATGATCGTGCTCTGTCCCACATGCAGGAGCGTGAGCGCCTTCTGATTCTTGACGCGTGATGCACCCATTCTTCGAGCACGCTCGTCAGACGCTTCGTTTCCGTGCGCTCGCTGGCGAAAAACTTGACCGTTTCGTAGTTGAGAAGTCTATCGAGACGGCTGTCCGATTGCGCTTCGAGCCGTTTCACCGCGCGCTGAAATTTCGTGCGATAGCGGGTGAAGACGATCGCCCACGTGGAAAACAGCGCCGCCGTCACGCCGATGATCGCAAAGAATTCGAGCGAATAGAACTTCACCATCACCGCGACCACGGTGCCGATCTCGATGAACACCGGCAAGATGGTGAACAGCCCGATGCCGAGCAGATAGCCGATGCCATCCGCGCCCTTCTGCACATCGCGGCACGACTGCGCTGGTTTCTCGCTGCGCATGAAAACGCGCACCCAGCGCATGCAGATGCGCGAACGTTCGCTCGGTGAACTGCGCTACGGTCCGTTGCGTGACAATACTGAATACGACGTCGCGCGCTTCGTTGAGCACATCGCCCAACCAGCGCAGCAGCACATACGCGAGAATCAGAAAGACCGGGAAGATGACGCTGGATGCGGGATGACTGAAGTCGTCGATCACACGCTTGAGCATCAGCGGCACCGAGACCACCGCCAGCCGCGCGGCGATCATAAGGACGACTGTCGCCAGCGTTTGCCAGCGCCACACCCAGATGGCGCGCCCGATATCCACGTAAATGCGCCGCTTGACGCGCGAGCGCTCCCGGTCCGGCGCGACGTTCGCCGTCATTCCTCTTCCAGTCCTTGCGCTTCCCATTGTCAGCAGCGGATACTCCGTGTCCCGTGCCGGAGTTCTTCTTGCGCACGCGGTCTTCTTCGGTGCGACTCAGCGTCTTCGGATCGGTGTCCGCCTGACCGGCCGCGCCACCGCCGCCCGAGTAACCGGCGTTCTTGCCCGCGTTGCTATCCGAGGGCGATACATTGCCCGGCGGCGCATTGCCTGCCGGACTGCGTTTGCGCCATCGCCTGCGTCGCTGCCATGCACGCAACGAAGTATGTACAGGCTATCGTACCATTGAACTTGCGGCTCAGCGGGATATTCCTTTTGGTTTGCGATGCATCCAGCTTAGCAATGCATGCGCCTGAGGAAAGCGCTAATGCCGGCTCATGAGCGACCGTTCGAGCTCATCCCCATCTTCCTTGATGAACTCCTTGGCCCAGCCACACCGGACGCGCTCGGCTCTGAAGCGCGTCATCTCATTGATGGCGGTGGGAAATTCGACCTTGGGCACGGCGTGGGAAGACGATAATCGCGGCGGCGCGATATCTTGGCAAATGTGGTCCAGCCGTCGTTGTAGACGTGCTCGGGGATGCACTCGATAAAATAATCGCCGAATAAATACATGATGCTCCTCGGAATGAAAAGGCCAGGCTATCTGTCCAGCAATTGTCGAACCTGATTGCTGAAGCGTGACAGTCACGCGCATGCGCAGGCGACAGTGACCTGGCCGTACGTTTGAGATTGGTTTTTTTCTACAAAGAGCGCGTCAAAGCGCTTTACAACTCGGGACGTGCAAGATCGCCACTGACGACTTCATCGCCGCGCAGTTGAGCAGCTTCCACTGCTTCGGCCTTCGTTGCGTAGGGGCCGATGTTGTCGGCGCCCTCGAACGGAAACAGCAGTCTGCCGTCCGTCTTTCTCACCACTTTTAGCGTGCCAAAAAACCCGCTGGCGCTGGTCCCGCGATACGACGCATAAATCTGAAAATCTTCTTTGCTGTGGCCTGCGGCGGGCGGAACATTGCGAGTCGGGAAGAGAACAAGTTTCGGGCGTCTTCCTGTGCTCTGACTCATGGGCGTACCTCATGCTCGTAATTAGAGTATTTATTCTGCATCGTCCAATGCAGGCATAAGTCGTCCATAAAGCATGCCTTCAAACCTGCGATGTATGTGCTTGGCAATGAGCCTGACGGGAATCGACTTTGCACCGGGCACCTCCAGAGTGGCAGCAGCGGATTGCATTCCGGATAGTATCCGCCGATGCATCCTTGCGGTATGTCGTACGCCATCAGCGCGGCGTTCGACGCCATCGTGCGCGATGGTCTCGACGGTCACATGGCCCGCATGCAGATTGCGCGCGTGGCATGTCCTTCTCGTTCATCAGCAGCACCATGCGGCTTTCCTTCACGCCGCGAAAGCGGTCGTCGTGTGCGTAGATGGTCGTGTTGAACTGGTTGTCGCTGCATAGCGTGGTTAGACGCAGGGCACTCGCGTTTCGAGTTCCAGCATGTCGGGATCTTCTTCGAGCATGTCGGGCACGTGAAACTCTGCCTTGCCGCTTTCCGTTTCCCACTTGCGTTCACGAGCGGAAAGCCGCCCGGTGTTCACATGCGCGCGTTGAAATAGTGGAAGGTATCGGGGGCCATGTCCTGGCGATTTCATCACACACGACGCCGTAGTCATCGACCCATTTATCATTTATTCCAGTCGATGGTCGAGCGGCCCTCAGCGCACGCTTCGCCAGATCCGCCATGATATGCGCCTCCGACCGGATATCCGGCGCGGCAGGCTCAGGCACGGCAGCACATACGACTTCTGCCCGTGCACGAAATGGCTGCGATTGAGCTTGGTCGCAATGTTCACCGTGAGACGCAGGTTGCGCCACGCCGGTTCGATCTGCCAGCGGTCCGGCACCGAGCGCACGAAATTGCCGCCGAGATTGATGACGGCGTCGACCCGGCCAGCGATCATCGCCTGAAACGCTTCGACGATATTCATGCCCTTGTCGCGCGGCGGCTCGAAGTTGAACTGCTTTGCCAGCACATCGAGCGGCGCAAGTTCCGGCTTTTCGGTGATGCCCACCGTGCGGCTCCTGCACATTCAAATGCCCGTGGATGGGCGATGGCCCCGCGCCCGGCTTGCCGATATTGCCGCGCAAGAACAGCAGGTTGCGCAGCATGCGCACGTTCTGTACGTCCAGCCGATGCTCCGGCGTGATGCCCATGTCGTAATGTGCCATGACGGCGGACGCTTTCATGTATTCATCGGCGGTCGTGCCGATGACGCGCGCGATGCAATCGATACGCCGTCGCCGGCCCCGGCCGGTTAGATGGATGACGACGTTGACCGCCTCGGCGATGAGCGCGCGGCGCAGTTACCGCGACTTCAAGGATGAGTTGCTCCAGACCCAGCAGCGCTCCGGGGACAGAGTCGGCGTGGATCTTGGCGATGCCGCTCGAGTGACCGGTGCCCCAGACCTTGATCAGGTCGAGCGCCTCGCCGGCACGCGCGCGCAAGGATACATGGTCGCGGGCCGCGCATTGCAGCTCTACCGTGTCTTCGAGCACCAGCACCCGATCACCGGTGGCGGCAATCTCGGCGAGCAGCGCGTTGGCGAGCGTGGTCTTGCCGGTGTTGATGCCGCCCGCCACGAGGAATATTCTGACGCTCGCGCACCGCCTCGCGCAGGAAGGCGCAGCCTGCACCTCGGTCATCACGCCCTCGGCGCCATAGCTCGGCAGCAGAATGACGCCGACCGCACGTTTGCGCAACGCGAAGGCGGGAGCCGACGACGCGGTCGGCACGTGTGGAGCGGCGCGCCCGCCCCAGTCATCGGGCCGGCGCGGCGGCGCATCGATGTAGCGGCCGATCGTGAGCGACGGCGGTGGCAGGACGCGGCGCTTGAAATGCGCGTTGATGTAATAGCGCAGCTTCTTCGCTTTGATCGGAGGGCAGCTCTGCCGACCATCACCACGGCGTCGGCCGGTGGCAGTTGCATTGACTTCGCCGGGCGTGAGCAACGGTCGCGCCGTCTCCTGGCGCGAGACCATCAAATGACCGAGCCAGGGAGCGAGGCGATAGCCCGCATAGTTGCGCCGGGCGCGCAGTTCCGTGGCGGTGCCCAGCGTTTCCGAGATGCGTTTCGCCGTGCGCTCGTCGTTGGTCGAGACGGTCACGCACGCGTACATGGCAGTTGTCGAGGATCGAGTGGTTCTGGCCATAGGCCTTGTCGATCTGATTAAGCGACTGCGCGATGAGAAAGCTGCGGATGCTGTAACCCGCCACGAACGCCAGCGCGGCCTCGAAGAAATCCAGGCGGCCGAGCGCGGGAAACTCGTCGAGCATCAGGAGCAGCACGTGGCGACGTGCGATGCCGTCGCTGCCGTCGAGCGATTCGGTCAGACGCCGGCCGATCTGATTGAGGGTCAACCGCTCCAGCGGCTTCGTGCGGCTGATGTCCGACGGCGGCACGATCAGGTAAAGCGAGACCGGATGATCGGCCGAGATCAGGTCGGCGATACGCTAGTCGCAGCGTGACGTGACCTCGGCCACGGTGGAATCGCGGGACAGGCCCAGGAAGGACATGGCGGCGGACAGCATGCCCGAGCGTTCATTGTCGCTCTCTCTTGTTGATGTTGAGGACCTCGCGCGCGGCAGATACGACGACAGGGTGCGGTCGGCCGTCCTCGCCGTCACTCAGATGTCGAGTCGTCATCATCCGGTGCAGTGTCAACTCGAACGGGCACGCCGGATCGGACAGGAAATTCGCCACGCCCCGCAGCGTCTTGTCCTCACCGGCATAGAGCACATGCAGGATGCCACCGACCAGCAGCGCGTGACTGGTCTTCTCCCTTCTCCCAGTGGTTGCGGCGTTCGAGCGTGCCTTCGGGATCGACCAGGATGTCGGCGATGTTCTGCACGTCGCGCACTTCGAGCAGCGGGTTATAGGCCGCCGAGCGTGGGTCGGTCGGATTGAACAGCAGGCAGTGCGAGAACTGGACGCCAGCCGGCGGTCAGCGTTCAGTTCTCGCCCTTGATGTCGTGGACGACGGTCGAGCCGGGCCAGCTCAGCAAGGTGGGAATGACCAGCCAGACGCTCTTGCCCGAACGCGTCGGCGCAAAGCTCAGGACATGTTCCGGGCCATCGTGACGTAGATAGCGGCTGGCAAACTGACCGAGGAAGACGCCGGCAGCGCAATCGAGGCCCGCCTTGTGAATATCGGAGGCGTTGGCCCAGCGCGCTGAACCGTAGGTCGTGGCGCGTCAGGTCTGACGTTAGCGCCACATCGGCAATTCGATTGCCACAAGCGCAGCGACCAGGCCGCTGCCGCCCGCGATCGCACCACCGAGATTGAAGATGCGGGGCGCATAGGCGCCGTAAGCGAACCACCAGAAGAACAATTGCCACGGACGATAGACCGGCCGCCATCCGAACGCATCGAACCAGGGTGCGCCCAATTCGCTCTGGTAGCCAAGTCGCGCCACGGTCCATTGCGTGGCGACCTACACGCCGGTGAGCGCGACACCGACGACGATGGCCGAATGTCCGACCAGGATACCGTGTTGGCGGTGGCCTGAGCCTGCATGTCCGAGCCTCCTGCGTGCTGAGAGGCGTCATCGGGGACCCGTGCTGGAACACGGGCCGATGACGCGTGGTGACAGGTGCGAGGATCGGCGCGGGTGCACGGGGCGGTCAAAGGCCGATGCAGCGGCGATTAAGACCGAAAAGGCAGCACGTCATGCCCGAGCGGGGACAAGCAAAACGCTGCAGGCGCGGGCACATTGCAGCGTAGAGGAATCCTCAAGAGAGATTAATCGAAAAAGAAAGCGATGCGGACGATGCAGTCGTCTTTATAGACGGGCTAATGCCCAGGGAGCGATCGTTTCGAATCCCAAAAATGAAATGACGATCTCTGAGCCGACTTGCCGGCACGTTGGGCCGCATGACCAAGGGCAATTCTCGGTCTGGCCAGAGGGACGCGCCGATGCCTTCATTCCATGATGTTCGTCCTGGGGAAATACAGATTCCTTCCGCCGAACCATCTCATCCTCACCGTGACCGTCGCTACCGCCATCCATTCGGGTCACCGGCTATCGCCATATTTGATGGACGGGGGTCCGCAAAATACGAATCATCAAATCATGCCTGACGTCGATCATCCCAAGCGACGCGCCGCCTCGACGCCGTTCTTGCCGCGCTGACAAGTCCCCTCCGCCTTGCTGCCGTGCGCATGATAGCCGAGGGCGGGGAGCATCCGTGTGGCGCCGTGCTTCCCACGGTCAAAAAGTCGACGCTGACCCATCATTTCCGGATCCTGCGAGACAGCGGCGTAGTGTGACAGCGCCGTGTAGGCCAAGCCTATCAGCTATCGCTACGTCGAGATGATCTCGACGCGCGTTTTTCGGGGCTGCTCGATGCGATACTCACACCTTTCCAGCACGACCCGTTCCTCGCTGGCGAAATATCGCGAGAAATCGTGAAACAACGGATTGACGCCCAGAGCGGTCTTCGAGTGGATATGCCGCGACCGACGTCAACTAAATGCTAAGCCAGCGCTCACCGCCAACCGTCATTTCAGCGTTTGCGGCTGATTGCAGCCATCAGGCCCACAGATCAACGTTTCCTTCGTGAGCGACTGTCGGCTCTTGTCCCAGTTTGCGCGCAGCGCTTCAAGCAACGTCGTTTTCATCTGTGCGCCATATACATATAACATGGCGCCATCGTCGAACACAAAGCACGGTACCCCGTGAATGCCTCGTTGCTCGGCGTCCCGTTTGGCCGCCCGGGCGGCTTGTGAAAATGCATCCGACTCCAACATCTGCTTCGTTTCGTCGCGATCCAGACCTATCCCTGTTGCAACGTCGAGGAGCACGTCGTGGTTGGCGAGCGCCAGATTTGTCGTGGAATAGGTTCGGAATAACTGCTCCGTCATCTCGGCGGCCAAGCCTTTGGTTTCGGCGAACAACGTCATCAGCCGATGCGCATCCAACATATTAGTATAACACACTGTGTCGTAACGCATGTCGAGTCCGGCGGGCGGGCCATCGCCATAATCTGGTTGATCATGTTCAACGCGCCCTGCGGACTCTTCGCCTACTTTGTTCGATGCGCTGTTCGCTGGATACCACTTCACGACTGGCGTCGCGGTCAAGCTCGAACGCGCGAAACTCGATCTTCAGGTCATGGGCATGCTCAAATTCCCTGAACACTGCTTCAAGATGTCGCTTGCCGATATAGCAATACGGGCAGGCATAATCGGACCAGATTTGCAGTTGCATCATTGAGGCTCCTGTCACATCAATGGTGTGATGATACATGGATCATAAAATGTATCAACGTCTGCATCAGAATTCAGAAGGAGAATACTCGATGGCAACGCCTAATCATTCAGCACCGCTCGTCATAGAAACCGGCCCGCCTCCCGAGATATCGGTCATCTTCGTTCACGGACTGGGAACGTCGGGCAGCATTACGAACCGTTGGTTTAGCAAGCGGATAGACCAACCCGTTCGCTTTGTCATGCCGACGGCCTCGCGGCGACCGGTGCGAATATGCGACGGACAGGTGGTCACGGCGTGGTTTGACTTGTTGACGCCTGATTTCAACGATCATGTTGACGTCGAAAGCATTCGTTAAGCTATGGATGCTCTGGATCGCTTGATCCAGAGTAAGATCGACGCCGGCCGGCCACCGGAAACGATCTTCATTGCCGGATTTTCTCAAGGGGTGCGTTACCCCTTCTCACGGCGCTGCAATCTCCAAGTCGTTTGGGCGGTGCCGCTGCTCTCTCGGGCTGGCTTCTTGTCGCAGCAATCCGCAATGCGAGCACCGTGGCACAACTGCCGGTCTTTCTTGGTCATGGTACTCTCGATTCTGTGACCTCTCTCCCAATGTCACACGCGGCAAGAGGTTGGTTTCACAATGCTGGCGCTGCCGTCGATCTGCACACCTATCCCGTGGGTCACGCAATCGCGGATAAGGAAATAGGCGACCTCGGGACATGGGGCGGCCTTGAGACATGGCTTAATCGCCTGGCGAGCGGAGGCCTGTCTTCTTGACGGGAAAACCCAGCAGTTCGAACGTGAAACATGAGCGAAGTTCGCTGCGCGCGCGATTTCTCAAAAGACCGTGTGGCAGCGATCAAGGCCAAAAAGGCGGTATGTCATGCCCGAGTGAAGACAAGCAAAACGCAGCTCGTGCGCGTGCGCTGAAATCGGTAGGAGAGGTTCAGCGAAAAAAAAAACAGCGATGCGGACGATTCAGTTGCCTTTATAGCCGGGGTATTGCCCGAGAAACCGATTGTTCCGCACCTGCGCGGCACGCAGGCACAGTGCGTCGGAGACTTTCTCGCGCTCCTCGCGACACAGTCGCTCCACTTCCTTGAGGCGCTCGGGATCGACCCATCAGCGAGGCAACCGTATTTTGGGGCGCGGAAGGGCCGCAAGCGGTGAGAGAAACCATCATCCATAGGCAGTCAGATAACCGAGACGGTGTTTCATAACGAGGTCTCTTTATCGGTGTCGTGAGGGGAAACGGACATGAGCGGCGTTACGAGATCGGTTTCCAGCGCAGCCACGCGCTCAATGAAGCGGCTCACCACGTCCGTCAGATCGGCATCGCGACGAAGGACATAGGTGGTGAGCATGGCGTTGTGGCTTGCAAGTGGTCGGCTCGCGACGTCGGGCGCGTGGGTGCCACCGATGTGCGATGTACCGACCAGCGCCAACGCAAAACCAGCCGAAACCATTGCCATCACCAAGTCGAACGAGCTGACCCGCTCGGCGATGAGCGGGTCGGCATGAACCGAACGCAGCACACGTTCGATCTGCTGGTGATACCCTTCGAACAGGTAGGTGCGCATCGCACATGACCAGCGGATAGGGCAACAGTTCGTCGAGCGGGATGCGCGCATTGGCTAGCAAGGGATGGCGCGGGAATGACGACCCGCAAGAGACCGCTCCAGGCCGGCTCCACCAGAATGCCGTCCCTGGCATGGTCCGATTGGGCAAAGCCGACGTTGTAGAGGTCGTCGTGCAATCCACGAATTTGCTGCGCCAACGGCACTTCCGAAAAGTGAATGTCGATCTCCGGATCTTCTTGGCGGCAGAACGCCATCAAGGAAGACAAGCGAGGCGGTGTGATTCCGTCGGACAGTGCGATGCGCACTGTCCATCATAGCCGGCTGCCACCGCGTGAACACTGGAACGTGCCTGTTCCAGCGCCACGAACACACGCGGGACATGTTCTAGGAACAGGCGGGTCGGCCCGAGTCAGTCGCGTGCTTCGCGTGGTGCGCCACAAAGAGCGGCGTGCCCAGATCTTCTTCGAGTTCCTTGATCGTCCGGGACAGCGATGACTGGTCCACATGGAGGCGTTCCGCGGCTCGGCCAAAATGCAACTCCTCGGCCACGGCGAGAAAACAACGAAGATGGCTAAGCTCCATATACATCCTCCGCGTAGAGGGACAGCAACTGGCCACTTTTGAGGAAGCGTAAAAGCCAGTTATTTCTTTCTCCTTTCAGGAGACATTCGCAAAATTAGAAGATCTTGGCCAGCGCGATGCCGCCTAAAATCAAAAAAACTCCAGCAGGTCGCTGAATATTGAGCGCATGGGTTGCGAATCCCATTAATCCATTGAACCAATGAAATTGCACTGATCTAAAGGTGCATGGGCAAAATGAATCTGAGTGAAGTCGAGTGCGGTTGATCCTGATGCTCGACGAAGGGACCTCACGCAGGGCGATCATGAACGAACTGCGATGCGATTCGCGTTTCATTACCACATGGCAAACCCGCTTCGCTACTGAGCGTCTGGCGGGAT
>LELG01000076.1 GCA_001045575.1 Candidatus Burkholderia pumila | reverse complement strand
ACGGGTTTGCCCGCATCCAGCGCGACGTCATCACGCGCTGGATATTCAACAGCATCAAAGATCTCGACAAGAAGCTCATGCGCTACATCCGTCAATACAACAAGCAGGCTGTCCCACTGAAGTGGAAATATTCCGATCCAACTCGACGCATCCAGTGCAATGCATCTGGTTCAATGAACTAGTCCCGAAGGAGTATGTGCGCCGCGCTGCATACAATGGGCGCAAAGGAGCCGACATCATGCTATTCGAACACATTCAGACCGCTTGCCTCAACGACGCGGATTTGCCGTGGATGCCCTTCACGCCCTACAGCGACCGCGTGCTGATCAAATACTTCAAGCTCGACCCCATTCGCGGCGAGACTATCGCGCTATTGAAAGCGCCCTCCAAAGGTCAGATGCCGAGGCACCGGCATACGGGGACGGTCATCGTTTATACGGTGCAAGGGCGCTGGAAGTACCGCGAGCACGAGTGGATCGCGGAGCAAGGCAGCATCGTTTATGAGACGGCGGGATCCAGCCACACGCCCGAGGCCGTCGCGCCGCTGCCGGGCGAAGAAGACATCGTCACGCTGAACATCATTCAGGGCGAACTGCTCTTCGTCGACGACATTGGAAAGATTCTTGCCGCTGAAGACTGGCGCAGCGGCTGGGAACGGTATTCGGCGTTTTGCCAAGCAAATGGCATCAAACCCAAGGATCTGACGGCGTTCGGCTGACGTGGGGCCTCAAGCTTTTATCATTTCACGCTTTGACGAACAACGCTTCGAGCGCTTCCGAATAGGCGCGGACATTGCCCTCGTATTCGGGATCGAGCTGGCGCAGGAACGCGTTGGCCATGGCGCGGTACTGGCCGAGATTCGCGTCGTGCCTCAAGAAGGCGTCGAGGATTGCGCGCCCGCCGTGCGCGCAATCGAAGCCGTGATACCGGTAGCCGCCGCAGTCACCGATTAGATAGATGCGAATAGTGGATGAACGGATAGCCGCCATACAGCGCTTCATAGGAAAGATAGTTCTGCGCGTTTTCCCACTGATGACTGACAATCGCATCGATCTCGCGTGCGACAATCTGCGCAAACAAGATAGCGCGGCTCGAAGGTGGCGCGCTGCTGTCAGTGACGAGATCGAGATTGCCCGCCAACTGAATGAACGCTGGCTGTTACTTCAGCGTCATCGTGCCGAACACGCGTACGGCGTGGAACATATCCGGCTTCCGGCGATCCGCGCTTTCGTAACTGAGCAGCGAAATGTGGCTCGTCTTCACTATCGACACATTCGGCTCGAAGACGCCGACACGCCAGTTCCGCTGCCCCGGCGTGTAGCCGAAGCGAACGCCTTCCGGCAGGCTTTTCGCGTCTTTTTCGAGCAGCATCGGACTCCAGATATGCGGCACGATCCGCACCAGCGCGCGTACAGCAGGGTCTGGAAATACGGCAGGCAGGAGCGTTCGTATTCCGCCAGCGTTCATGGCGTCGAACGGCACTTGCAAGATCAGCCCTGCGTGCGGCAGGTTGAACACCATGCGCTCCGTGTCGAGCACATAGTCATTGCCCACGCGCATCGACACGATCTTGCCGCCGCGCTTGCGTAATTCCACCACCCACGCGCGGTGGAGCTGCGCATGCATTTCGATGATCACATCCAGCCGCCCGAGCGCCGATAGCGGTTCGATGATCGGCGCGGGCGCGGCGGCCATGAAGCGTCATGCGTCCTCGCGCGTGCCTCCGCCACTGGCAACGATATACACCGCTTCCACCTGAGGCAAACGCGCAAGCAGACGCACGAGGAACAACGCGTTCTGCGCGATGCCGCTTTCGAACATCGACTGTCCGGTGCCACGCACGTAGACGGTCACGCCCACGCGCAGACGTCGTGCGGGCTTTTCCTGCTGGATTTACTGGTTTTGCTGACCGCGTTCATCGCGCCGCGCTCCCCGCCGGACGATTCGACAAATGCATGAGACGTTGCGCGTAGGCGTCAAGATTCGCCTCACCGAACGGATCGACCGATGCGATCACACGCTGCGCGCGCGGTAATCCTCCAGACCGGCCTCGTGCTCAGGATGGCGCGCAGCGGTTGACGCCCGCCTTCCTGCGCGTCAAAATCCAAATAGTAGTAGCCCGCGTCCCTCAGACACGGCGAGCTGTAGATCAGCGGATAATTCCTGTAAATGTAAAGCACGTCGAGATAGAGATGGTTGTGATCGTTCGTCCATTGATGCGACACGACCGCATCGGCGTGCATCGCCATGAAGCCGGCGATATCGTGCCTTCCTTCGAACAGCGCACGATGGTCGTGCACGAGGGGTTGAGCGAGTTCGCCAGATACAGCAGTGTGGAATGCTCTTTCATGTGCATGGCGTTGAGCGCGAGCATGCGCTCAACGCCGCCGCGAGCCGCGCGATACGCCTCTTCGCAGACCAAGACCAGCATGGGAATGCTCGCGGTCTTCTGCACGGAAATATTCGGCTCGGTAATGCCGATTCTCACTGGCGCCAATTTTCGTTTTCCTATCGAATGCCGGATCGTGCGGCGGGTGTGGCCGAGGCGCGCGATTCTATCAACCGGATAAGAACGCGCCGGTTGTGCATCCACTGTAGGTCAAAGATTAGGAAAAGTCGAAATGGGTTCATGCGGGGTTTTTGCTTTGCAAACAGGCGGCCGGACTTTTTCACTGGTTAGAATCGTGCTAAAGCGGATTGCGCATGGCGACCGATGCCCACGCTGGCACATCACATCCATTCGAGGAGAGGAGTACAGCATAAGCATTCAGACCGTCGGCGCGGTCGGCCCGGGAACCATGTGCAACGGCATTGCGCAGGTCGCGGCCGTTGCAGGCTTGAAAGTCATCGTGATCGATGTCGCCGATGCCGCGCTCGCCAAAGGCATCGCAGCGCTCACGGGCAGCCTGGAGCGGCTCGTGTCCAAGGACAAGCTGTAGGCGTCCGCCCGGCGATGCGGCGCTCGCGCGCATCGAAACGTCGACGGATTACGCGAAGCTGTCCGCGGCGGACATCGTCATCGAAGCGGCGACGGAGAATGTCGAGCTGAAGCATCGCACATTCTGAAGCAGATCGAAGACGTCGCGCGGGCGGATGCGATCATCGCGTCGAATACTTCGTCCATTTCGATCACTGTGCTCGCCGCCACGATGAAGCAGCCGGAGCGTTTAATCGGCATGCATTTTTTCAATCCGGTGCCGCTGTTGCAGCTCGTCGAAGTCATTCGCGGCGTGCAGACCAGTGGCGAGACGTTCGACGCCCTGCGCGAGCCGTTCGGCCAACACCGCGAGCACTTGCGCCTGGACGATGGATGACATCGAGCGCGGTAGTGGGTTCATCGGCGATGACGAGCGCAGGCGACGCCCCAATAGCCGACGCGATCAGCACGCGCTGACGCAGGCCGCGCGACAGTTCGTGCGCGTATTGCCGCGCGCGCATCGCCGGTTCGGGAATGCCGACGTCGGCCATCACGTCATGCCACGCGCGCCTGCTGTTCAGCACGCGAACGCATCACGCGATGATGCGCCAGCACTCGGCAATCTCCTCGCCGACCGTGCGCAACGGATCGAGCGACACGAGCGCGTCCTGCATCACGAGTCCGGCGAACGGTCAGCGCAACGCGCGCCAGTCACGCTCGTCGAAAGTTAGCGCATTGCGTCCGGCAATCTCGAAGCGCTGCGCATCGATCTGCGCGCCGCGCGCGGGCGAATCGTCAGATCAACGCCGAGCACCAGCGGCTCGCCGCCGTTTGCATTCAGAAAAGCGATGGACGACAGCCCGCGGATATCCATGAGCGGCCGATTGGAAACCGCAGTCGATGACTTCATGCGCGCACCTCGAACTTGCGTTGCAGAAAGCGGTCGATGACTGCGAACTATAGAACCGTCAGCGTGATCGCCATGCCCGGAAAGGAAACACGCTCGGCCACCACGCGACGCGCAGCACGTCCCGGCCTTCGGCTAGCATCACGCCCCATTCGGGCATCGGCGGCTGCGGGCCCAGCCCGAGAAAGTTCAGGCCCGACACGGCGATGACCGCGCTGCCGATAGCGATCGTTGCGGTCACCGGCACAACCCACGAGCACGTTCGGCAACACATGGCGAAAGAAAATGCGCGTGCGTGACGTAATCGGCGCGGCGCACGAGGAGCGCCTGCGAACGCAGCACGTGCCCGAACTTCGGAATCCCGGCGATACCACCGCAATCGCAATATTGACGATGCCCTGCCCGAGAAACGTCACGATCAGCAGCGACAGCGAATGGGCGGAAACGCGGAGCACGTCGAAGACGCGCGAAGCGCGCTTCATAGGCGAAACGGTTCGAGAGGCCCGCGAACAGCCCGATCGCCAAACTCACGATCATGCTCACCAGCCCGATTAGCAGCGAATAGCGCGCGCCGTAGATCACGCGCGACAGCACATCGCGGCCTATTCGGTCCGTTCCGAGCCAATGCTGTGCGTTCGGCGCCTGAAGCATGGCAGCGACATCGCTGACGAGCGGATCGAAGGGCGTGACGAGACGCGGAAACTCCATCGCTACGGCCAGGACGCCTGAGAAAGGCGGCCGCGAACGCAATGGGATTGATGGTGCTCATTGGCTGCGCAACCTCGGATCGATGAAGAGATAGGCGATGTCGAGCAAGGTCGAAATGACGACATGCACGAACGCGGCGAGCACGACCGGCAGCAACGCATGACGCAGTACTGACGCGCACGCAGCACGAGTTCGGACACGCCGCGCGCGCGGATAGTGGTGACGAACGGCTTCGCCAGCGCGGCTTCGATAGGACTCGCGCATGACTTCTTGCGACAGAATGCCCTCGGTCGGCAACGCGAGCGGCACGGCTGGCAGCACGAGCGCGCGCCAGCCGTTCGCACCCGACACGGGAAACAATCGCAATTCGAACCGAACGAGAACGCGATCAGTAGCAACATGCCGAGCCAGAACACGGGCGTCGACGTGACGTGAGTTCGATCAACGACGCGACGCCCGCGTTCCACTTGCTCTCGCCGCCCGCCGTGACGGTCGCAACCAGCATAGCCAGAACGAGCGCGAGCACGTCTGCGGACAGCGCGAGTTGCATCGTCGGCCAAAGCTGACTGTGTAGCACGTCGAGTACGGGCTGTTGCATGACGAAGGACGTGCCGAGATCGCCGTGTGCGAGCCGCAGCAAGAACTGTTCATATCGTCACGACACAGACTGTGATCGAGTCCCCACTGTTTAGCGATCGCTTCGCGCAGGCCGGGATACGACAGATCGCGCGCCAGCACATCCTCGATCCGCCCCGGCAGCGCGTGAATCGCAACGAACGCTACGGATGCCGCGAGCCACAGCACGAGCAGGCCGGTCAGCAGCCGCGTCGCAATTGTTCGATGCATCACGCTCCCTTGCCATCGAGATTTCGTACGCGCTCGCCGGTCCGTCCAGTTGCGGCTTGAATCCGATGCCATGCACACTCGACTTCGCCGCGAGGTGATACATCGGCACGATGAACGCCTGATCCACCGCGCGTTGCTGAATTTCGCCAAGCAGCTTGTGCCGCTCGTCGCCAATCGGCATCAGGTGGGCGCGGTTGATATCGCCCGCGTAATAGACCGGATCGCCGGCCTTGAAGAGCGTCACGTCCGGCCCGACCGCTTCGACCACGCCCGCCGCGTCCCAGCCGAGCACGCGCGGCTGCGCTTCCACTTTGTCCTTGTGGGCGCGCGCACTTTCGTATCGACGGGATTGACGGCGATAGCTTCGACTTTCACGTGCAGATCGCGGCCCGTGGGTGTGGGCTTGTCGAGTTCGATATCGACGAGGGATTCGGGATTGGAAATCGGGAGATAACGCGTGAGGCCGATGGCTTTCATGTTCTTGCTCTGGTTCTGGATTGACTGAAACCGATGTTAAGCGGCTCGCGCTGTTGAGAAAAATCGTCATAATCGCTGAAACATTTTTCGGAAAATCCATCAAATGCCAGCCGATGCAGATTTCAGCGCCGGACGCGAGCGTCTCGATCTGCTCGATGTCGCTATTGTTCGTACGCGCAGCGGCGCCGTGGGAGTTCGGGCTGTCGCCGGCGGTGGCGAGCGCGCGTATCGCGGGGCTGGAGCGCATGCTCGGTGTGCGGCTGTTGCATCAGACCACGCGGCGTGTTTCCGTCACGCAGGAAGGCGAGATTTTCGCGGCGCACGCGCGAGGTTTACTGGAAGCCGCCGATGACGCCCGCGCCTCCGTCGGGGCAGGCGCGCAAGCATCCACACGGCAGATTGCGCGTGCTGATGCCCTCGTCGCTCGGGCGTCAGCACATTCCGCTGTTGATGCCCGAGTTTCTACGGCAGTATCCGGGCGTATCCGTCGAACTGTGCATGACGGATACGATCGTCGATCTGATCGATGAAGGCATCGATCTGGCCATTCGCATCGGTGCGCTGAACATTCGCATCGGTGCGCTGAAGGATTCGACGCTCGTCGCGCGCGAGCTCGCAAGCAACCGGCGCGTGCTGTGCGCGTCGCCCGCGTATTTCGCGGAGCATGGCACGCCACGTCATTCGGCCGATCTCGCACAGCACGAATGCGTGATCCTCGCAGACCAGCGCGACTGGGCGTTCGTCACGCTGACGGGCGTCATCGATGTGCGCGTGTCGGGGCGTCTCACCGACAACGGCGAGGTCATCCGGGATGCGGTCGCGGCGGGCATCGGCATCGGCCTGAAGTCGACGTGGAGCGTCGCGCCACGGTCTGCGCAAGCGGCGAACTCGTCACCGTACTGGACGACTATCCGCTCCAGACTGTGGCGATCTGGGCCGTCTATCCGAGCCGCGCGTTCGTGCCGCCCAAGACGCTGGCGTTCATCGACTTTCTGACGGCGCAATTCGGCGAGCTACCATACTGGGATGTCGATCCAGCGCGTGTTCAGCGCTGAAGGTTCTTTACAATGTCGGTTTCGCCGCTTCCGCTTTCTCTTCTTCGATGAATCTCGTCATTCAAAGCCTCTCCGCCATTTCCGGTTCCCACTTGCGCCCGCTCTCGGCGCTTGCGCGTGCGAAGCAAACGCAGCGCGTGAACGACACGCTGCTGCGCCTGACCGATGCCGATCCGCTCCAGCGTCCCGACATCGACGCATACTGCGGCACGCATCAGCTCGATTACGCCTACATCGCGCCCGATGCAAAACTTGCAGATTTCGGTTTGGTTGCGATGGATATGGATTCGACGCTCATCACGATCGAATGTATCGATGAAATTGCGGACTTCTGCGGGCTGAAGGCGAAAGTCGCTGCGATTACGGAAGCGGCGATGCACGGCGAGATCAAGGATTTCAGCGAAAGCCTGACGCGGCGTGTCGCACTTTTGAAGGGACTCGACGCCAGCGCGCTGGAACGCGTCTACGAAGAGCGCCTGCGTTTGTCGCCAGGCGCAGAACGCATGCTCGAAGGCGCACGCGCCGCCGGTCTGAAAACGCTGCTCGTATCGGGCGGCTTCACGTTCTTCACCGAGTGCCTGAAAGCACGTCTCGGCCTGGATTACACGAACGCAAACACGCTCGAAATCGTCGATGGCAAGCTCACCGGCAAAATGCTCGGCGAAATCGTGGATGCAGATGTGAAGGCGCGCACGCTGCGCGAAACGTGCGCGAAAATCGGCATCGATCCGAAGCGCGCCATTGCCATGGGCGACGGATCGAACGATCTGAAGATGATGGCCGAAGCCGGTTTGTCGGTGGCGTTTCGCGCGAAGCCGGTCGTGCGACAGTCGGCTTTGCTCGCTCTCAACTTCGTCGGGCTCGACGGGTTGTTGCGGCTGTTCTTGTTCTAAATCACGCGAATGTTTTTCCGAGGGCGTTTTCGATATCTGCGCGCAAATCGCTCTCGTCTTCCAGCCCGATGTAGAAGCGCACCAGCACGCCGTCATGCGGCCACTGTGATGCGGTGCGCATCGAACGCACGTTGTACGGCATCGCCAGACTGTGCGAGCCGCCCCAGCTCCAGCCAATTGAGAACAGTTCCAACGCTTCGACGAAGGCATCGACTTGCGCCGCGCTGTAGCGCTTGTCGAAGACAATCGAGAACAGGCCGCCCGCGCCGCCATTGAAATCGCGTTTGAAGATGTCGTAGCCGGGGCAATCCGCAATGGCCGGATGCAACACCGCCGCTACTTCCGGACGCGTCTTCAGCCAACTCGCCAGCGCGAGCGCGGCGCGGTCGTGCGCTTCGTAGCGCAGTTTCATCGACGGCAAACTGCGCAGCACGAGCGATGCATCGTCCGATGACACGCCCACGCCCAGCCGCATGCGCGCACGCTTGAGCTTGTTTAACAGTTCGACATCGCGCGTGATGGTTGCGCCCATCAAGATATCGCTGCCGCCCGACTGATACTTCGTCAGCGCCTGCACGGAGATATCGACGCAGTGATCGAACGGCTTGAACGCCAGGCCCGCCGAATACGTGTTGTCGATCGCCGTTACGATGCCGCGCGTCCGCGCGACCTTCGCAATGGCCGGGACGTCCTGCACTTCCATCGTCACGGAGCCGGGCGCTTCGAGCCAGATCAGCTTCGTGTTCGCACGCAGGAGATCAGCGATGCCTGCGCCGATCATCGGATCGTAATATGTCACTTCGATGCCGAAATCCGCCGCGAGCCAGTCCGCGTGATCGCGATTCGGCCCGTACGCGTTGTCCGGCACGAGCACGTGATCGCCCGACTTCACCAGCCCGAAATACACGTTCGAAATTGCCGCCAGGCCCGAGGGCTGCAACAGCGCATGACTGCCGCCTTCAATGGCCGCGAGCCGTTGCGCCAGCGTCGTCGTCGTGGGCGTGCCGTGGAGGCCGTAGCGCCATTGCGTGTCGTCGCTCCAGACGAGCGAGCGGATCGACGCGAGATCGGGAAACACCACGGTCGATGCCCGCGCCACCGGCACGGAGAACGACGCGAAGCCGGGCGTGATGTTGTCTTCAGGTTGAACGATGCGGGTTTGCTGCTTTTGGTTCTTCGATTCAGTCATGTCTTGATGTCATTCGCCGATGATCACGTTGCTCGTCCCGTCCACGCCATTGCGCGGCGCGGGTTCGAGCGAGGGCGCGGCAGGTGGCTTTGCGTTGCCGCTTCTCATCGGCGGCAAGATTCTGCCGGCGATGGCCGGCCGCAGATCGAAAGGCTGCGCGTTGGAATCGTCCGTGTCCATGCGCTCGTCGGACATGCTGTGCCGTCCGGCCGCGAACTTGCCGACCCAGTTGCCGGTGATGTGCGTGCCGTCGTTCGACTCCTCGATCTCCAGCGTGTCGCCGTCGCGGTCGCCCGCAACGAGGAATACCGCCGGATTGCCGATGAACTGATACTCGCCATGCACTCGGGGTTCGGCGTCAGCGGCTTCACGGGCGATACGGCGAGTTCCCTGATGCTTCCTGCGCACCGGGCGCGTACGGGCGCCGGCCGGCTCACGCTGATCGGGCGGCAGCACGCCGGACGTGCCCGGTTGTATCGGCGAATTGAAGGCGGCGCGCGCCGCCGTCATCGTCAAGGCCGCGATCAGCAACAGCTCTTTCATGCTTTGCTTCATCCTTCCAATCCTTCTTGTTACTCAGATGCGCTCGAAAATCGCCGCGATGCCCTGCCCGCCGCCGATGCGCTGCAGCTCATACAGCACCTTCACGGTAATCAATGCGCCGATCGCGCCGATGGGATACCCAAGCAAAATGCCCGGGCTGTTCGGATTGACCTTCGCGGGATCGAGCTTCAGTTCCTGCGACACGGCACAGGCCTGCACAGCGAACGCTTCGTTGGCTTCGATCACATCGATATCGTTCACCGCCAAACCCGCGCGTTGCAGAACCTTTTACCGGTGCGATTTCAGCGCAAGCGCATCCTGCATCTCGCGCGTGATGCCGAATTACTTCGCGACGTTTTCCGCCTTCACGCCCATGTGAATCTTGTCGAACGGATCGTTGAGCGCGCCGATCATCATATCAACGATGCGCGCGTCGCCCATGCGCTGGCCGAAACACGCGGCGGGCATGATGCACGGCACGCGGCTCATGCTCTCCGCGCCGCCGATACTATCGCCTGCAAGCCCGACCCGCACAGACAGGTTCACCGTCAGCGCGGGCGCGTCTTTGGTTACGCCGCCGTCGAGCACCGCGACACGCGCGAGATACATGTCGCGCGGCTCGGTCTGGATCACGTTGCCGAACACGACGTGGCCGAGACTTCATCGCCCTGAACGTTCGCGCGGAACAGCGCCTCGCGCACCACGCGCGCGCCGAGATCGGTCGGCGTGAAATTCTTCAGCGCGCCGCCGAAGTCGCCGATTGCCGTCCACACTCCGCTTGCCACCACCACTTCTCGCTGCATGTCTTCGTTTCCGTGGATTGTGATTCGGTCATTCCGGTCATTCGGTTCGACAGGCGCGGCGCGGGGATCATTCCTTCAATGCGCTTTCCACCGTCGCCTTGTCGGGAATGGGCGCGACCGCACCATAGCCTTGTGTCGATAACGACGCCGCGGCGTTGGCATAACGCGCGGCGGTAAAAGGATCGTCGCCCGCAACGAGGCGCGCGATGAATGCGCCGCCGAAGCAGTCACCCGCGCCGGTGGTATCGACCGCATTGACGACGCGGCCCGGCACCACGCGGCGCTCTTCGGGCGTGGCGACGTATGCGCCTTCCTTGCCGAGTTTCAACGCGACGACTTTCGGCCCGAGCGCGAGCAACGCATCGACGATGGCGTCCTTGTCTTCTTGGCCGGTGAGCAGAGTGACGTCGTCCCAGCTTGGCAGGCAGATGTCCGTCTGGTGCAAGGCTTCGAGCATCACCGCGCGGGCGCGGGCCAGCGGCCAAAGCTTGAGGCGCAGGTTCGTGTCGAAGCTAATTTTGACGCCGTGCTTGCGCGTGTGGTCGATGGCGGCGAGCGCGGCATCGCATGCATTCACGCCGATGGCCAGACTGATGCCCGACAGATGCACGACCTTCGCCGCCGCGATGGGGTCGAGCGGCAGGTGTGACGGCGCGTAGCGGCTCGCCGCCGACCCCGCTCGCAGATAGTCGAAGCGATGACCGTTCTCGCCGTGCGACACGAAGTAGACGCCGGTGAGCGCATCATGATCGACGCGCACGGTTGATGTATCGACGTTTTCGGTGCGCCAGAGATCGAGCAGCAACTGCCCGAAATGATCGTTGCCGACCGCGGACACGAAGCCCGTCGATGCTCCCTGCCGCGCCGCCGCGATCAGAAAATTCGATACGTCGCCGCCGAAGCCTTGCAAATAATTCGGTTTGGAGCGCGTGGACTGGTTGAACTCGATCATCGCCTCGCCGAGCGCGAGGATGTTCGGCGTCTGAGGCATGGCGTTACACCTCGCCCCAGAGATCGTGGCCGTCTTCGCCGGTGATCTTCACCGACACGAAATCGACTACTTTATAGTACTTCGATGCCTTCGTCGCCGGTGCGATATACACGACGCCATCGATTTCCGGCGCATCCGCCGCCGTCCGGCCGATGCCACCTTTGGGACCGAGTTCATCGACGAGCACTTTCAGCGTCTTGCCGACCTTCTTCATGCGCTTCGCCGACAGTTCTCCGGCCAGTTCCATGAAGCGCGCGCGGCGATCTTCGCGGACGTCATCCGGCAGCGCGCCGTCGAGTTCATTAGCGGTCGCGCCTTCGACTGGCGAATACGCGAAGCAACCGACGCGATCCAGATCCGCTTCCTCGATGAAGTCGAGCAGCGCCTGGAACTGCTCTTCCGTCTCGCCCGGAAAACCGGCGATGAAGGTGCTGCGGATGGTCAGATCCGGGCAGATTTCGCGCCACGTGCGCACTCGTTCGAGCACCTTCTCGGCGTTCGCGGGACGCTTCATGCGCTTGAGCACTTCGGGATGCGCGTGCTGGAACGGCACGTCGAGATACAGCGGCACGTGGCCGCGCAGCGGGCCTTCGGCTATCATCGGAGTGACTTCGTCGACGCTCGGATACGGATACACGTAATGCAGACGCACCCACGCGCCGTATTGCGCGGCGAGTTTGCCGAGCGTGCCGACGAGATCCGTCATGCGCGTCTTGAGCGACTTGCCGTTCCAGAAACCGGTGCGATATTTGACATCGACGCCATACGCGCTCGTATCCTGCGAAATCACCAGCAGTTCCTTCACGCCGGACTTGAACAGATTCTCGGCTTCGAGCATGATCTCGGCGACGGGGCGCGAGACGAGATCGCCGCGCATCGGCGGAATGATGCAGAACGTGCAGCGATGGTTGCAGCCTTCCGAAATATTCAGATACGCGTAATGGTGCGGCGTGAGCTTGATGTCCGCGAGCGGCACGAGATCGACGAAAGGATCGTGCGGTTTCGGCAGACGCGCGTGGACCGCGTTCATCACTTCGTTGGTTGCGTGCGGGCCGGTGACGGAGAGCACTTTTGGATGCACTTCCTCAATCAGCCCGGTGCCGCTTGCGCTTTTCTTCGCGCCGAGACAGCCGGTGACGATGACCTTGCCGTTCTCGTTCAGCGCTTCGCCGATGGCGTCGAGGCTTTCCTGCACGGCTTCGTCGATGAAGCCGCAGGTGTTGACAACGACGAGATCCGCGCCGTCATAGGAACCGGAAAGTTCGTAACCCTCGGCGCGAAACTGGGTCATGATCTGCTTGCTGTCGACGAGGGCTTTCGGACAGCCGAGGCTGACCATGCTGATGCGCGGTGCGGACGTGCTGGCGCTTGATTTCAAAGGCATATTCACGGGGGACATCCAGAAAAGGGCGCGTTTGCGCCCCGGGCGGGCAGTTCAAGCTCTCTCACTTATGGTTATGGGCGCGTAAATTCTCCCACTTCGTGAAGTAGGACGAGATTGTTATTTAGCTCTTTTTCGTTTTTTCGGGCAAGGGTTTCAGCGGCC
>LELG01000075.1 GCA_001045575.1 Candidatus Burkholderia pumila | reverse complement strand
CTGCCGTCGATTGAATATGGGCCTCACGACGAAGTGCTGGGCGTGGGTTGGGACGGCAAGATCATGTTTCGAGGTCACCAGTTGCGCGTCTCAAGCGCATTGCTCCGCCTGGAGATCGCCGCACGTCCGAACCCTAAAACTGCCGACACCTATGACTTCTACTTCGCTCATCATCGACTCATGACGTTTGACCTCAATCAGCCCAATGCGCCAAGATGAACGTGTCAACGATGTCTCCGACGATGTGTCAACCATGCCCCTGGTCTATACACAGCAGCAAAGAAAGTTACCCCCGCCGGGGAGGCGGCTACTGCATAAAAAGCACGAAAACAGCAGAAGTCCCTTGCACGCCCCCCAAAAGTACACTCAAAGAATAGGCGAAAACAGCCGAGCAACGTGCATAGCCATACGACGAGGAAAGAAAGCCCCCCGATAATCCTGTCGATCGATCTCAAGCGAATTCGCAAAATCCGCGAGTAACATCGCCTCGACTTCCCGCGCGAACGCGCGATCAACAGTCAGCACCGTGATCTCGAAGTTAAGCCGAAATGACCTGTTATCTAGATTCGCGCTGCCAACGGAAGCCGCGATGTCATCCACGAGCACGACTTTCTGATGCAAAAACCCCGGCTGATACCGAAAAACCCGCACCCCCGCCTGCACGAGGTCATACGCATACAGCTTGGAAGCCGCGAACACTACACAATGATCGCGTCGGCTGGGAATCAGAATCCGCACATCGATCCCGCGCATCACCGCGAGCCGCAACGCCGAGCACACGGCTTCATCGGGAATGAGATAGGGCGACGTGATCCAGATGCGCTCGCGTGCCGCGTTGATCGCTTCGACGAAGAACAGGGAACAGGTCTCCTGCTTGTCGGCAGGCCCGCTCGATAACACCATGCAGTACATGTTCTCGTCAGAATGCGGCGCGGGACCGAGTTCAGGCAGACGCTGCGTCGCCCAATACCAGTCTTCGGTGAACACGAGCTGAATGCTGGCAACGGCAGGCCCGCGCACTTCGACATGCGTATCGCGCCACGGCGATAAACACGGATTGCCGCCGAGATATTCGACGCCCACGTTATGCCCGCCGATGAACGCCCGCCTGCCATCCACCACGACGATCTTCCGATGATTCCGGAAATTGATCTGAAACCGGTGCACGAACTTGCGCTTGGCCGCGAACGGATGCGCCTCGACGCCGCCCGCGCGCAATTCGTTCACGTAACGATGCGGCAAGTCGAAGCTGCCAATGCTGTCGTACAGAAAATAAACCCGCACGCCCGCCCGAGTCCGGGCGATTAACCGGTCCTTCAGCATCAGACCAAGCTCATCCGCGCGGACGATGAAAAACTGCACGACGATATAACGCTCGGCTGCATCGATGGCTTCGAGAATCGCGCGGAAAGTCGAGTCACCATTGACGAGCACGCGCACGGAATTGCCGCGCAGGAACGGCATGCCGGAGAGGCGCTGCAACGTGCGGATGGTCGAATTACCGAGATATGCCGCCGGTCCCGACGCAATCTCGCCGCGCACGCCCGACGAGTTCGTAACTTCGGTATCGCTGCGCGCTGCTGTCGAGTCCCATTCCACCGGCTTCGAGCAATTGCGCAGGATATCGAGTTCGAGCCGCCGTTCATCAATATAACCGGCGAACTTGCTGCGCCCGAGAAACAGGTAAGGAATGAGCGTGAAGTAGGGCATCGCAACGAGCGATACCGCCCACGCGACCGCACCTTGCGATGTGCGCGTGTTGATGATGGCGTGAACGGCGGCGATCACGCCGAGCACGTGCGCGGCCATGACGAGCGTGCCTACGTGGAGCCAGTCGGATGCTTGCATAAGACGCGCTATCGTTGTTGGGTCCGCCCCCGGCGCGCGGCCACGGATGGCGGGCGATGCGTCATATTACCGAAGCATGAAGGATTCGGTCGCCGCGTCGTGCGTCAGGCAGGTCAGCCGCCTGAATCAGAAACACGTTGTCATCGCCCGCGCTGGTCGAAAGCCACACGAGGCCGAGCCCGCCGAACACCGCTTCCACATTCGCGCGCTCATTGCCGATTTCAACAACGAGCACGCCGTCTTCCGTTAGCCACTTGCCCGCTTCGCGCACGATGCGCCGCACCATGTCCATTCCGTCCGCGCCACCCGCGAGCGCCAGTTCCGGCTCGTGGCGATATTCCTCCGGCAACGCGGCCATCGCATCTGCGTTGACATACGGCGGATTCGTGACGATGACCTCGTATTTCGTCGTCGGCAGCGGCGCGTAGAGATCGCCTTCGTAGAGCTTCACGCGTTCATCGAGACCGTAATCGCCGATGTTGCGGCGCGCGATTTCGAGCGCATCGTGCGAAATATCGACGGCATCGATATCCGCATTTTCGAAGGTTTGCGCCGCGAGAATCGCCAGACAGCCGGAGCCGGTGCACAGTTCAAGCACGCGCGAAACGTGGTCCGGATCGGCCACATATGGCTGCAAGTCATCCTGCAACAATTTGCCGATGAACGATCGCGGCACGATCACACGTTCATCGACATAGAAGCGGTGACCATGCATCCACGCTTCGTTCGTGATGTACGCGGCGGGCATGCGCTCTTTCGCGCGGCGCTCGATCACTTTCATGACGGCATCGATTTCGTGATCGAGCAGGCGCGCGTCAAGGAACGGGTCGAGCGTGTCGAGCGGCAGATGCAGCGTGTGCAGGATCAGATACGCGGCTTCGTCGTACGCATTGGACAAGCCGTGGCCGAAGGACAAACCGGCTTGCGTGAAATGCGACACGCCGAAGCGCAGCAGGTCGCGCACGGTGGAAAAGGGCAGCGCCATCGAAGGCTCCTTTTTATTGTTCGGTTGATATCAGGCATCAGGCGATGAGTTTTTCGAGCGCGCGCCGGTACACATTCTTCAGCGGCTCGATGCATCGCACTTCGACATGTTCGTCGATCTTGTGGATCGTGGCGTTGAGCGGACCAAATTCGACAACCTGATCGCAGATGCGCGCGATAAAACGGCCATCGGACGTGCCGCCGGTCGTCGACAATTCGGTCTGCACGCCGGTTTCCTCACGAATGGTGCTTTCCAGCGCGTCCGACAGCGCGCCGCGCGGCGTCAGGAACGGCAGGCCGCTGGTGATCCATTGGAGATCGTAGTCCAGTCCGTACTTGTCGAGAATGGCGTGGACGCGACTTTGCAGGCCTTCCACCGTGCTCGCGGTCGAAAAGCGGAAGTTGAACATCAAGTTCGCGTGGCCGGGAATAATGTTGGTCGCGCCCGTGCCGGAATGCAGGTTCGACACTTGCCAGGTGGTAGGTGGGAAGTATTTGTTGCCATCGTCCCATTTTTCGGTGACGAGTTCGGCTAGCGCGGGCGCGAGCAGATGCACGGGGTTCTTCGCCAGATGCGGATAGGCAATATGCCCTTGCACGCCTTTGACGATAACCTTGCCGGTCATCGAGCCGCGCCGCCCGTTCTTGACCATATCGCCAAACGTGACGTTCGACGTCGGTTCGCCTACGATGCAGTAGTCGAGCCGCGTGCCTCTTTGAGCAAGCACTTCGACGATCTTGACCGTGCCGTCGGTGGCGGGACCTTCTTCATCGCTCGTGATCAGAAACGCGATGGAACCGCGATGTTCCGGATGCGCCGCCACGAACTCTTCGCTCGACACGACGAACGCCGCTAGCGATATTTTCATATCGGCGGAGCCGCGTCCGTAGAGCTTGCCGTCGCGGTGCGTCGGCGTGAACGGCGGCGAGGTCCATTGTTCGAGCGGGCCGGTGGGCACGACGTCCGTGTGGCCGGCGAACGCGAGCAGCTTGCCACCGTTGGCGTCCGTGCCGCGCTTTACGGCCCACAGATTCGTGACGCCGCCCGATTCGATCGTTTCGCACGCAAAGCCGATGCGCTCAAGGCGCTCGATCATCAGCGCCTGGCAGGATTGATCGTCGGGCGTGACGGAGGCGCGCTCGATCAGCGCTTCGGCGAATGAAAGGGTGACGGACATGTTTTTCTCAGCGATAAAAAATGCCGACGCACGGGCCAGCACTCGTCATTCATATGCGATGACCGTTGAAAGAACCGTCATCGCATCGGCTCATGCGAACAGCGTTTCGTACTGCTCGGCCGAAAAGCCGAGCGTCTTCACGCGTCCATTCACGACCAGCACGGGACGCTTGATGATCGACGGCTTGTGGATTATCAGCGCGATCGCGCCGGACGTCGTATCGGCTTCGGCCTTGTGGACCTCCGACAAACCGCGCCATGTCGTGCCGCGCTTGTTGATGAGATGATCCAGCGGCACATCCTTCAGCCAGTTCTGCACCAACTTCTCGTTCACGCCCGCTTTCTTGAAGTCGTGAAACTCGAAGGATACGCCATGTTCCTCCAGCCACACGCGCGCTTTCTTCACGCTATCGCAGTTCGGAATGCCGTAGATGACGGTCGTCGGAGTGGATCCGCGCGCCACTATCAGTCGCCTCGCAGCAGTTCGTTCAGGCCGACCTTGGCGCGCGTCTTGGCATCGACCTTCTTGACGATGACCGCGCAGTACAGGCTGTGCGAACCGCCCTTCGAAGAAGGCAAATTGCCCGCGACGACCACCGAGCCCGCCGGAATGCGGCCATAGCTTACTTCGTCCGTTTCGCGGTCGTAAATCTTGGTCGACTGGCCGAGATACACGCCCATCGAAATGACGGAATTTTCTTCGGCGATCACGCCTTCCACGACTTCCGAACGCGCGCCGATGAAGCAGTTGTCTTCGATGATGACCGGATTGGCCTGCAACGGCTCCAGCACGCCGCCGATGCCCACGCCGCCCGACAGGTGCACGTTCTTGCCGATCTGCGCGCACGAGCCGACGGTGGCCCACGTGTCGACCATCGTGCCTTCGTCGACGTAGGCGCCGATGTTGGTGTACGACGGCATCAGCACGACATTCTTCGCGATGAACGAGCCGCGGCGCGCGATGGCCGGCGGCACCACGCGGAAGCCGCCCGCCGCGAAATCTTCCGCCGTGTAGTTGGCGAACTTCGACGGCACCTTGTCATAGAACTGGGAGTAGCCGCCTGCGGGCATCGGTGCGTTGTCTTCGAGGCGGAACGACAGCAGCACGGCCTTCTTCAGCCACTGGTTGACGACCCATTCGCCGTCACGCTTCTCGGCGATGCGCATCTGGCCTTTGTCGAGATGCTCGATGGCGTGCGCGACGGCTTCGCGCACTTCCACGGGCGCGGCCTTCGGCGACAGTTCAGCGCGGTTTTCCCAGGCGTTGTCGATGATGCTCTGCAGTTGTTGCGACATATTAGATATTCAAGGATGGGTAGTTTTAAACCGGCAGCGCTCTTCGTTTGTTACTTCGAAAGCGTGCGGCAGAATTCGACGATGCGGCGCGCTCCTTCGACCCATTCCTCGGCCTCGGCGACGAGCGCAATGCGCACGAAGCCTTCGCCCGGATTGACGCCATGCGCTTGTCGCGCGAGAAAGGAGGTCACATGCGAGAAAGGAGGTCACATTATAGTCGGCGTATAGACGCGCCGCGAACTCGGTGTCAGTCAAGCCGGTGCGGGAAACATTCGCCCAGAGATAGAACGCGGCGTCCGGAAGGCGCACGTCGAACACCTCGGCGAGCATCGGCGTGACCGTTTCGAATTTCTTCACATACTTCGCGCGGTTGTCACGAACGTGCGTTTCATCCTGCCAAGCGACGATGCTCGCGCGCTGAAATATCGTCGACAGCGCCGCGCCGTGATACCGTGCGGTAGAGCAGGAAATCTTTCAGGATCGACGCATCGCAGGCGACGAAGCCCGAGCGCATGCCCGGCACGTTCGATCGCTTCGACAGGCTCGACAGCATCACGAGGCGATCGAAACCGCGTCCGAGCAGACGTGCCGCTTCGAGGCCGCCGAGCGGCGGTTGGGCTTCATCGAAATAGATTCGGAGTAGCACTCGTCGGACGCGATCACGAAGCCGTGCTTGTCCGACAGCGCGAACAGTTCGCGCCAGTTGTCGAGCGTGAGCACCGCGCCGATAGGGTTGCCCGGCGAGTAGACGTAGAGCAGTTGCGTGCGCGCCCAGATGGTGTTCCGGAACCTGCGAGTAATCGCATGCGAGAAGTTGCGCGACAGGTCGCTATTGACGAAATAAGGCTCTGCGCCCGACAGATACGCCGCGCCTTCGTAGATTTGATAGAACGGGTTCGGACAGAGTACGATGAGCGGCTCCGCTGCATCGCCGCCGCTGCGGCTATCGATGACCATCTGCGCCAGGGCGAACAGCGCCTCGCGCGAGCCTGAAACCGGCAGAGCACTTCCTTCAACGGATCGATCGACGGCAGGCCGTAGCGCTGCTTCACCTATGTGGCGATGGCCTCGCGCAAAGGCTCGCTGCCGAGCGTGAGCGGATAGCTCGACATGCCGTCAAGCGAATTGACCACAGCGTCGCGGATGAGCACGGGCGTCGGATGTTTCGGCTCGCCGATGCTGAAGCTGATCGGCGAGAATCCCGCACGCGGCTCGATGCCCTTGAACAGCAGGCGCCGCTTTTCGAACGGATACGGCTGGAGTTTCTTGAGAAAGGTAGGTTCACGGCGTGGATTCTTCGTTCGGTGAGTCAAACGTAAAGGGTATAACGCGTGGCGTTACGGATTTAGCGCGCATGAGAGGGCAACAACAAGGCATGAATGTAGATAGTAGAACAAGCGCGGAGGCTCGCAGTGAGCCACCTTTTTCACAATGCATTTCCCACGCTGGTGATCATGCTCGGCGCATCGGTCTGGGGCCTCGTCGTCTGGTATCCGATGCGCATGCTCGCCGCCATGGGCCTCACCGGCACTGCCGCCAGCGCCACGACCAGCGGCGTGGCGTGCCTCTTCATGCTGGTGTGGCGTCGCCGCTCGATTCCCTCCATCACGCCGCACTGGCTGCTTGCTTGCACTTGGCCTCGCGGCGGGCGTGACGAGCATCGGCTTCGTATGGGGCGCGATCCACGGCCAGGTGATGCGCGTGCTTCTGCTGTTCTATCTGACGCCCGCGTGGACGGCGGTTTTCGCGTCCTTCATCCTGCGCGGCCGCCTCACGCGCGCCGATGCCTTGCTGTCCCTGCTTTCCGCTCGGCGGCGCTGTGACGATGCTCTTGGAAGCCCGAACTCGGTCTGCCTTTGCCCGCGCCGATCTCGCGGAATGGTCCAGCCTGATAGGCGGCATGGGCTTCGCTATGAGCAAAGTGCTCGTGGTGCGCATCTCGCGCGAACTGCCCGCGATGAAGCCGGAAATGCGCACGGCGGTCATCTTCGGCGGTTCCGGCGATTGTCGCCTGCATCATCGCCACGCTGTTCGAGCCGATGCCCACGCCGCCCGCCGTCCGCGTCACAAATGGGCATGGTCGCGTTCATCATCGTCATCAGGCTGGGCGTGGTGCTGGCGGTGAACAACATGATCGTGCAGATTGGCCTGGCGCGCGTGCCGGCGAACCGGGCATCGATCATCTGTTGTTCGAGCTGGTCGTCACCGCGCTGTCGTCGTGGCTGTTCGCGGGCGAAGTGCCCGGACCGCGCGAGTGGGCGGGCGGAGCGATCATCATGCTGGCGTGCATGCTGTCGGCGTGGGTGCATCGGCCGAAGCCAACTCAACCGGCCGATGCGCCGGAAAGCAAAAAGAAATCGAGACGCGCGATGGTATGATGGCGCGAAATGTAGCTTGCACAACGCATCAGGCAAGACAAGAGTGACGGGCCGCGCTGCGGCTCGTCTGCTATTAATCCTTTGTCATTCATTTCCAACAGCGATACCGCCGTGCGGCTGACCTCGATAAAACTCGCTGGCTTCAAGTCCTTCGTCGATCCCACGCATTTTCAGGTTCCCGGCCAGCTCGTCGGCGTGGTCGGGCCGAATGGTTGTGGCAAGTCAAATATCATCGATGCCGTGCGCTGGGTGCTCGGCGAATCGCGCGCTTCTGAATTGCGCGGCGAATCGATGCAGGACGTGATCTTCAACGGATCGACCGCACGCAAGCCGGGCAGCCGCGCCAGCGTCGAACTTATCTTCGATAACGCCGATGGCCGCGCCGCCGGTCAGTGGAGCGCATACGGCGAGATCGCCGTGAAGCGCGTGCTGACGCGCGATGGCACATCGAGCTATTACATCAACAATCTGCCCGCGCGACGCCGCGATATTCAGGACATCTTCCTCGGCACCGGTCTCGGGCCGCGCGCGTACGCGATCATCGGGCAGGGCATGATCGCGCGGATCATCGAGGCGAAGCCGGAAGAGCTGCGCGTGTTCCTCGAAGAAGCCGCGGGCGTCTCAAAGTACAAGGAGCGCCGCCGCGAGACGGAAAACCGTCTGCACGACACGCGCGAGAATCTGACGCATGTGGAAGATATCGTGCGGGAACTATCCACGAATCTGGAGAAGCTCGCAGCGCAGGCGATCGTCGCAACGAAGTACAAGGAATTGCAGCACGAAGGCGAAGAGAAGCAGCGCCTTCTGTGGCTCTTGCGCAAGAACGAAGCGGGCAACGAAGCCGAACGCCAGCAACGCGCCATCCGCGAAGCGCAGATCGATCTCGAAGCGCAGACCGCGTGTCTGCGTGAAGTCGAAGCACAACTGGAAACGCTGCGCGTCGCGCACTACAGCGCCAGCGACGCCATGCAGGGGGCGCAAGGCTCGCTTTACGAAGCGCACGCCGAAGTGAGCCGGCTGGAAGCGGAGATTCGCTTTATCGTCGAATCCCGCAACCGGGTGCAGGCGCAGATCGCGGCGCTAACCGCGCAGCGCGATCAATGGCAGATGCAGGCGTCGAAGGCGCGCGACGAAATCGACACGGCCTCGGAAGCGCTGGCCGAAGGCGAAGAGAAGGCGGCCATCGCGCAGGAAAATGTGGTGGCGAAGCAGGACGCGCTGTCCGCACTCGAAGCCCGTTATCGTGATGCGCAGGCGAAGCTGAACGAAGAGCGCGCGGGTATCACGCAGGCGGAGCAGGCGTTGAAGCTGGAAGCGGCGCATCAGCGCAACGCTGATCAGCGGCTTCAGCAATTGCAGCAGCGCCAGGAACGCCTGAAGAACGAAGCGAGCGGGCTGGACGCGCCGGACAAAGCGCAACTCAAAGAACTGCGCATGCAGTTGGTCGAGCACGAAGAGATTCTTCGCGAAGCCCAGGCGCGTCTGGACAATGCGCAAGAAACCGTGCCGCGTCTCAATGCCGAACGCCGCGAAGCGCAGGATCGCGTGCAGAAGGAAAGCGCGCAGATTCATCAGATCGAAGCGCGTCTCGCTGCGTTGAAGGCGTTGCAGGAAAGCGTTCAGACCGAAGGCAAGATCCAGCCGTGGCTCGACAAGCATGAACTCGGCGCGCTACCGCGTCTGTGGAAGAAGCTGCATGTCGAAACCGGCTGGGAAGCGGCGCTCGAATCCGTGCTGCGCGAACGACTCGCGGCGCTCGAAGTATCGAATCTGGATTGGATCAAAGCCTTCGCCACCGATGCGCCGCCCGCCAAACTCGCGTTTTATTCGCCGCCCACCGCGAGCAGGCCGGTCGAGACGCCGCAAGGCTTGCGTTCGCTGCTGTCGCTGGTCCGCATCGACGATCCGGGCTTGCGTGCGGTTCTGAAAGACTGGCTTGACAATGTCTTTGTTGCCGATGACATCGCGCAGGCGCTGGCCGCGCGCATGCAGTTGCCGGAAGGCGGCGCGTTCGTCGTAAAGGCGGGGCATGTGGTGACGAGCGTGGGCGTGCAGTTGTATGCATCGGATTCCGAGCAGTCGGGCATGCTCGCGCGGGCGCAGGAAATCGAGAATTTGCAGAAGCAGGTGTGCGCTCAGGCTTTGCTCTCGGACGAAGCCAAAACCAACGCGGTCCGCGCCGACGCCGCGCACACGCAAGCCTCTCAAACCCTCGCCGAGGCCCGCGCCGCCGCCGAGCGCGCGACCAAGAGCATTCACGCGCAGCAGCTCGACGTGCTCAAGCTCACGCAGGCGCACGAGCGTTACACGCAGCGCAATACGCAGATCGGCGAAGAACTCGAAGAGATCGTCGCGCAGATCGAAGAGCAACGAGCGCTGCGTGCCGAATCCGAAGCAGCGTTCGAACGGCACGACGCTGAGATCGCGCAATTGCAGGCGCGTTTCGAGGACAACCAGCTTGCCTTCGAATCGCTCGATGAGGATCTGACCGCCGCGCGTCACGAACTGCGCGACCTCGAACGCACCGCCAGCGATGCGAATTTCGCCGCGCGTGGCCTCGTCGCGAAGATCGAAGAGTACAAGCGCAACATCGAAACGGCGCACGATCAGAGCAAGCAGATCGCGGCCACGCTGGAAGACGCGTGCGCCGAACTCGAAACCATCAACGGGCAGACCGCGCAAATCGGCTTGCAGGACGCACTCGAAGTGCGCGCGGCGCGCGAGGAAGCGCTGCATGCGGCGCGCATCAAACTGGACGATCTGACGGCGCGGCTGCGTTCCGACGACGAGCAGCGCCTGACGGTCGAACGCTCGCTGCAACCGCTGCGCGACAAGATCAACGAATTGCAGTTGAAGGAGCAGGCCGCGCGCATCAGTGGCGAACAGTTCGTCGAACAGTTGCAGACGGCAGGCGTTGACGAAGCCGAACTGCAGGCCAAGCTCACGCCGGACATGAAGCCGTCATATCTGCAGGGCGAAGTCACGCGGCTGAACAATGCGATCAGCGCGCTCGGCCCGGTCAACATGGCCGCGCTCGAAGAACTCGCGGCGGCGAACGAGCGCAAGAAGTTCCTGGACGCCCAATCGGACGATCTGAACGCGGCCATCGGCACGCTGGAAGACGCGATTGCGAAGATCGATCAGGAAACGCGCAACTTGCTGCAAGACACTTTTGACGAAGTGAACAAACACTTCGGCGAACTTTTCCCGCGACTGTTCGGTGGTGGCCAGGCCAAACTCATCATGACTGGCGACGAGATTCTCGATATCGGCGTGCAGGTGATGGCGCAGCCGCCCGGCAAGAAGAATTCGACCATCCATCTGCTGTCCGGCGGCGAAAAGGCGCTGACGGCGACCGCGCTCGTGTTCGCGATGTTCCAATTGAACCCCGCACCGTTCTGCTTGCTGGACGAGGTGGACGCGCCGCTCGACGACGCCAACACGGAACGCTTTGCCAATCTAGTGCGCGCGATGTCGGACAAGACGCAATTTCTGTTCATCTCGCACAACAAGATTGCGATGGAAATGGCGCAGCAGCTCATTGGCGTGACGATGCAGGAGCAGGGCGTGTCGCGGATCGTCGCGGTCGATATGGAGGCGGCAGGTTTTGCGCAGAATGGCTGACGCCTGGCCTTCGGGCAGCGCAGGCGCGGAGTGCGCGCATCGAGCAGGCGGCGGCGAACGAGCCGGAACGCGGCGATGCGCGCGACAGATCGTGCGGCGCTTCTGCGGCGCTTCGTAACCAAAAAAAGAAATATGGAACGTGCATGGACGAGTTAACACTCGGTTTGATCGGAGCGGGTGCTGTAGTGGTGGGCGGCGTGGTAGTGTACAACGCGTGGCAGTCGGCGAAGATACGTCGCAAGATGCTGCGCCCGATGCCCGACGAAGCCGCCAACGCGCTCGTGCGCACGGAAGCCGATGACGATCAGCAGCAGTTCATCGAGCCGGTGCGGCCACCGCGTCCGGCTGCGAGCGCGCGCGGCGAAGACAAACGCGAATCGCGCGTGGAGCCGAGTTTTGGGGCGGCGGCATCAGCTGTCGTTCCGCCCGTTGCGCCCGCCGATACGGCGCTCGATCTTCAGGCCGAAGCGACTTCCACGAACGATAGTGAACCCGCTCCCGAGGCAGATGAGACAGAGGAAGATCGCAACGAGCCGGTGATGCCCGCCGCAACGACGATTTCCTCCGCGCCGCCGGCGGCAGTGGACCGGCGTATCGATTGCTTGGTGCCTATCCGTCTCGGCGCGCCCGTCGCCGGCGACCGTGTAATTCCGCTCGCGCAGAAGTTGCGCCGCGCGGGGACGAAGCCAGTGGCCATCGAAGGAAAGCCGGAAGGCGAAAGCACGTGGGAGTTGCCGCGTCAGGGCGTGCGCTACGAAGAACTGCGCGCGGCAGCGCAACTGGCGAACCGCAACGGCCCGCTCAACGAACTGGAGTTCTCGGAGTTCGTGACTGGCGTCCAGCGTCTGGCTGATGCCATCGACGGTGCGCCCGAATTCCCCGACATGATGAAAATCGTCGGCATGGCGCGCGAACTCGACGGCTTCGCCGCGCAATGCGACGCGCAATTGTCCATCAACATTCTGTCCGATGGCGTGCCGTGGTCGGCGAATTACGTGCAGGCGGTGGCATCGCAAGACGGCTTGCTGCTGTCGCGCGACGGCACGCGCTTCGTCAAGCTCGACGCGAAGCAGAACCCCGTCTTCATGCTCCAGTTCGGCGACACAAATTTTCTGCGTGACGACCTCACGTACAAGGGCGGCCAGATGATTACGCTCGTGCTCGACGTGCCCGTCGCGGATGAAGACATCCTGCCGTTCCGCCTGATGTACGATTACGCGAAGTCACTGTCCGAGCGTATCGGCGCGCACGTGGTTGACGATCAGCGCCGTCCGCTGCTGGAGACGGCGTTGCAGGCCATCGAAAAGCAGCTGATGACGCTCTACGCGAAGCTGGAGCAGGCAGGCATGCCGGCGGGCTCGCCCGCGACGCGTCGCCTGTTTAGCCAATAGTCGTAGTCTGTTGTTCCGGGATCAGAGATTGCGCCCCCACACGGGACGCTTTCTTTTGGTGCGCCGCGCATGCGCAACAGTTTGGGGATGCGAGTTTCCTGTCCAACCTGATGGTGGTAAAGGACTAGCGAAATGCAAGGGCGTCGTCGTGAGGCGGGGTCTGAAGGAAGCGTGTACCAAAGCCACGACCTGACGAACAGAAACCAGGCCCTACCCGGGCGGACGAGCGAGCCCGGGCCCGGGGTGGTAGATCTGGCGGGTGTGTGGTGAAGGCGGTTGGGCTTACCTCGGGAGATCTGCGCGGTGTCCTGCAATCAGGACTGACCGACTCGTAAGAATCGCTGACCGCCGCGCAGGAGTCAGCAGCGGGCATAAGGCTCAAACGGAGAGGAGCGGCGAGTAAGCCG
>LELG01000074.1 GCA_001045575.1 Candidatus Burkholderia pumila | reverse complement strand
CGTTGCTAATACGTTGAACTCAAGGCCGCGGAAAACTCTTGGATGGAAGACGCCTGCGGAAGCCCTGGACGAATACCTAAAAATCTGTTCAACAATCCGGTGTTGCGACGACCGGTTGAATCCGCCCTATGCACGTAGAACGTCCAGCCGCCCGCAGCCAGACACGTGCTACCCGTGTTCACGAGAATCAGCCGGCCGCGCGCGCGACTCGCCCAGTCCGCGCCGAGCGCGGCGCAATCCGTGCCGGACTTCGCTGCGTCGTTGGCGTCGATGGCGACGCGGACCATCAGGTTGCCGCCGAGCATCGCAACGCGCGCGGTGGGCGAAAGACCGGCGAAATTCGAATCGCCGCCGCTGCATGCCGCAATCAGACACGATGCTGCAACAAACATAACGCTCGCACTAATCGGTCATCGTAATAAATTTAGTTATTCTAATGAACTGCGTTTCAGGTGATTCATTTATCTCCTCCATATGCAGCGATGCTTCGCCGCGCGAGAAGACTATACCTGCAACTTACGGAAAGGTTATTTGGGGATAAATACCTTCAGGGCAAGCATTGAAATTGCATCGCACAAGAAAAAACACCCCGGAGCGGCGCGCTGCGGGATGTTTGATCGAAGGCAGAAAAAATCAGCCGAGGAAGCGTCGCGCGTTCTGGAACACGCGCAGCCAGGGGCTAGCATCCGTCGTCCAGTCGTCCGGCGTCCAGCTCATCTGCACGTTGCGATGCACGCGCTCCATGTGCGGCATCAGCACCGTGAAGCGGCCATCCGACGTCGTCACCGATGTAATGCCCTGCGGCGAGCCGTTCGGGTTGAACGGATACTGCTCCGTCGCCTGACCGCGATGATCGACGTAACACATTGCAATGAGCGCCTTCGACTGATCGCCTTGCTGCGAAAAGTCAGCGAAACCTTCGCCATGCGCGACTACCACCGGAATGCGCGAGCCTTCCATGCCGGAGAAGAAGATCGACGGCGAGCTTTTCACTTCGACCAGCGAGAAGCGCGCTTCGAACTGTTCCGACTTGTTGCGCGTGAACTTCGGCCAGTTCTCCGCGCCCGGAATGATGGACGCCAGGCCCGACATCATCTGGCAGCCATTGCAGATGCCCAGCGCGAAAGTGTCCGGACGTGCGAAGAACGCGGCGAACATGTCCGCGAGTTGCGCGTTGAAGCGGATGGTCTTCGCCCAGCCCTCGCCCGCGCCGAGCACGTCGCCGTATGAGAAGCCGCCGCACGCCACCGAGCCTGCGAAATCGGCAAGCGTCGTGCGGCCCGAGAGCAAGTCGCTCATGTGGACGTCGTGCGCATCGAAACCGGCGCGGTCGAATGCGTACGACGTTTCCAGATGAGAGTTCACGCCCTGCTCGCGCAGGATCGCCACGTGTGGACGCTTGTTCGTTGCGATGTACGGCGCGGCGACGTCTTCGCTCAGATCGAACGTGAGCACGGGCGAGATGCCGGGATCGGCGACGTCCAGCAGCGCGTCGTATTCGGCGTCCGCGCAGGCGGGATTGTCACGCAGCCGCGCGATGCGCCAACTCACTTCGCTCCACGCACGATGCAACTCGACGCGCGGCGCATCGAAAATCTTCTTCGCATCGCGGTAGATCTCGACGCTGTCCGTCGCGTTCGGCTTGCCGATCACGTCCGAGCATGCCGACAAACCGTGTTCGCGCAATGCTTCCAGAACCGTATCGCGGTCCGGTGCGCGTACCTGAATCACCGCACCGAGTTCTTCGGAGAACAGCGCGCAGATGGTGCGGTCGTCGCGGCGGCCGCTGGTCTGCTTCGCCCAGTCTTTCGCGTCGCCGTAGTCGGACTCGTGGTCAGCGTCGAGCGTCAGCATGTCGACGTTCAGCGACACGCCCACGTGACCCGCGAACGCCATTTCGCAGACCGTCGCCCACAGGCCGCCGTCCGAGCGGTCGTGGTAGGCGAGCAGCTTGCCATCGGTGTTGAGCGCCTGGATGGCGGTGAAGAAGCGCTTCAGGTCTTCGGGATCGTCCACGTCCGGCACCGCGTCGCCGAATTGCTGCGTCACCTGCGCCAGAATGCTTCCGCCCATGCGGTTCTTGCTGCGTCCGAGGTCGATCGAGATGAGGACGGTGTTCGTATCGTTGACGAGTTGCGGCGTGACTTGCTTGCGCACATCTTCAACCGGCGCGAACGCGGAAATGATCAGCGAGACCGGCGAAACGACTTCCTTCGCGCCGCCGCGGGCGGCCTGCCATTTGATGCGCATCGACAGCGAATCCTTGCCCACCGGAATGCTGATGCCCAACGCCGGGCACAGTTCCATGCCGATGGCCTTCACCGTGTCATACAGCGCTGCGTCCTCGCCCGCGCTGCCGCATGCGGCCATCCAGTTCGCGGACAGCTTCAGCTTGTTCAATGATTCTATCGGCGCCGATGCGATGTTCGTTACCGCCTCGCCCACCGCCATGCGGCCGGACGCGGGCGCATCGATGACGGCGAGCGGCGTGCGCTCGGTCATCGTCATGGCTTCGCCGCGGAAGCCTTGGTAATCCATCGTCGTGATCGCGCAATCGGCAACCGGAACCTGCCACGGGCCGACGAACTGATCGCGCGCGGTCGTGCCGCCGACCGAGCGGTCGCCAATCGTAATCAGGAACGACTTGCTCGCAACCGTCGGATGCTTCAGTACATCGCCCCCTACTTCCGACAGCGGCAGGCCGGTCACGTTGACGGCTTCGTACTGGTTCGCTTTGCGCTTCACGTCGCGGTGCATTTTCGGCGGCTTGCCTAAGAGCACGTCCATCGGCATGTCGACGGGTTCCTGGCCTTCGTTGGCGTCGTCGATCAGCTTGAGCTGGCGCTCTTCCGTCGCCACGCCGACGACTGCCACCGGGCAGCGTTCACGTTTGCAGATGGCCTGGAAAGCAGCTAGGTCGTCCGGTGCGATAGCCAGCACATAACGCTCTTGCGCTTCGTTCGACCAAATTTCGCGTGGCGACAGACCGCTTTCTTCGAACGGCACCTTGCGCAGTTCGAAGCGTGCGCCCTTACCCGAGCCATCGACCAGTTCGGGGAACGCGTTCGAGATGCCGCCTGCGCCGACGTCGTGAATCGACAGAATCGGATTGCCTTCGCCCAACTGCCAGCACGTGTTGATGACTTCCTGCGCGCGGCGCTGGATTTCCGGATTGCCGCGCTGGACCGAATCGAAGTCGAGTTCAGCTGTGTTCGCGCCGGTCGCCATCGACGAAGCCGTGCCGCCGCCCATGCCGATGCGCATGCCCGGGCCACCGATCTGGATCAGCAGGGTGCCCGCCGGTAGATCATCTTTGTGCGTGTGCTGATCCGAAATATTGCCGATGCCGCCCGCGATCATGATCGGCTTGTGATAGCCGCGCACGCGCCCGCCGACGTTCTGTTCGTAGGTGCGGAAATAGCCGCCGAGATTCGGCCGGCCGAATTCGTTGTTGAACGCCGCCGCGCCAAGCGGCCCATCGAGCATGATCTGCAACGGCGAAGCGATGCGCTCCGGCTTGCCATAAGGCTCATGCGTTTCAGAAGGATTGCGCGTGGCCAAGGGCACGGCGGAATCGCGGTCGTTTTCCCACTTCTGGCGTGCATCGGGCAAATCGAGGTTGGAGACCGTGAAGCCCGCGAGACCGGCCTTCGGACGCGCGCCGCGGCCCGTTGCGCCTTCGTCGCGGATTTCGCCGCCCGAACCCGTCGCCGAGCCGGCGAACGGCGAAATGGCGGTCGGGTGATTGTGCGTTTCGACTTTCATCAGCGTGTGCGTCATTTCGACGTGACGCCGATACTGCTCGCTCTCGCCGCGCGGGAACCAGCGCTCGGCCATGCCGCCCTGCATGATCGCCGAGTTGTCCGAATAAGCGACGATGGTCCCTTGCGAGTTCAGCTTCTCCGTGTTGCGGATCATCTGGAATAGCGAGATATCCTGCTTCTCGCCATCGATGGTCCATTCTCCGTTGAAAATCTTGTGGCGGCAGTGTTCGCTGTTGGCCTGCGCGAACATCATCAGTTCGACGTCGGTCGGATTGCGCTTCAGGCTCTGGAACGCGTTCACCAGATAGTCGATCTCGTCTTCCGCCAGCGCGAGGCCGAGTTCCATGTTCGCTGCTTCGAGTGCGCTGCGTCCCGTGCCGATGATATCTACCGTTTGCAGCAGCTTGGCGGGCAGTTCATCGAACAGATGCAAGGCCTGATCGCGCGATGCCGCGACGTTCTCCGTCATACGGTCGTGCAGCGCGGCGGCGACCAGCGCGCGCGCTTCGTCCGACAACGCCTTCTTGCCGCCGAGAAAACCGCTCTTCACGACGACCGTATATTCGACGCCGCGCTCGATGCGCCGCACTTTCTCCAGCCCGCAATGATGCGCGATATCCGTCGCCTTGCTCGCCCACGGCGACACCGTGCCGAAGCGCGGCACGACCATGAACGTCTCGACCGCGCCGCGTTCCTTCGATTCCTCGAACGGTGCGCCGTAGTGCATCAGCGCGTGAATGCGGTTGCTGTCTTCATCGGTCAGTGGCTCGGATGAGCTGACGAAGTGCAGATACTGACCGCGCACGCTGACGATGTTCGCATCGATGCGGGCGAGCGTTTCGAGCAGGCGGGTTTGACGGAAATCGGAGAGAGCCGAAGCGCCGGGGAAACACGAGAAGTGGGTCATTGTGACGGTACGTCGATGACGTCTGTGTGCCACTGCGACGCTCGCCGGAGTCGAGCGCTGATTGCGGCGTGAGGCGAAAGGAAAAACGCAATTATATAATCCGAATGGTCCGGGGCTGGCCGCACGGACGTGCGACGTGCCAGGTTGTGCCTCGCGCGACGGCCGTGCCGCGTTGCGCATCCTGAAATTGCGCGCGGTCAGGGTGCGCGCGGTTTGCATCGTTTGCCGCTGCAGGATTGCCTGCCGTCCCTCAAGCGGCGTTTTGGCGCTATCATGGCGCGCTTTCTTCGGGTGCGGCTCCGGCACCGCGCCCGCCGTCTTCCGGCCTGACGGGCAACGCTTTATGCCTGTCGCGCCGCGCGGTGCAATCTTGCGCCTTCGGGCACAAAAGTCATGGATGTTATCCTCATCGGCTGAGGAATCGCCGGCATCGCCGCCGCGTATCAGTTGCATGCGGCCCGGGCATCGCGTCTGTGTCGTCGAACGTCACGCGACCGTCGCGCAAGGCGCCACTTACGGCCAGGGCGGCGCATGGGCTGGCTGGGGGCTCGCTTGCGGTTCGGCGAAAGTGATTGCCGATCTCGTCTCCGGCGAGACGCCGGATGTGCCGTGCCTGATGAAACGCTTCTGGCGCTAAGTGTGGATCGCTTCTAGCGGCTGCATCTTTCCGGCGCGTTATGTCCCGCCGTGGCACGATAGGCACATAACAGATCACATAACAGATCAATTGCCACGCCGCCATGACCGCGCCTCATTCCTACTTCATCCCCAAAGACGAATCTTGCGCGCTGCTGACGCTCGCCGAGCGGCGCGCGCTCGAAGCCCGCGCCGTTGCCGCGCTGCCGCCGCATACGCTGATGGCGCGCGCAGGCGCGGCCGCCGCGCAATGCCTGATCGACATCATCAAACGCGACTCGAAAGCGCGCGAAAAAGCCGTGTGGCTCGCGGCCGGTCCCGGCAATAACGGCGGCGATGCGCTCGTGATGGCGGAGCAACTGCATCGCGCGGGCGTGAAGGTGCGCGTGTGCATGCCCGTCGAAGTGAAACCCGACGACGCGCGCCGGGCCCTGCGAAGCGCCCGCGCGGCAGGCGTGCCCATCGACACGGACGCGCCCGCCTCGTTCGATGACTACCATTGGCTCGTCGACGGCCTCTTCGGCATCGGCCTCACGCGTCCGCTCGAAGGCGTGTTCGCGTCGATTGTATCGCGCCTGACGCGGCATTCGCGCGACAAGGGCCGCGTGCTCGCGCTCGACGTACCAAGCGGCCTGAACAGCGATACCGGCGCCCCCGTCGATGGCGGCGAAGCCGTGCGCGCGAACGCGACAATCACGTTTATCGGCGCGAAACCGGGGCATTACACGGCGGAAGGCCGCGATCTGTGCGGCAAGCTGTTCGTCGCTCCGATTGGCGTCGATGCGCCCGCCGTGCCGTCGATCGTACTGAATGCGCCGTCGCTGTTCGCGGCCTGTCTGCTGCCGCGCGGCAACGGCACGAACAAGGGCACGTTCGGCACGCTTGCCGTCATCGGCGGCGATACGGGCATGTGTGGCGCGCCCGTGCTCGCCGCGCGCATGGCGCTGTACGGCGGCGCGGGCAAAGTCAATGTCGCGTTTCTGGGCGAAGGCTTCCCGCCCTATGACCCGCCGCATCCCGAACTGATGCTGCACAACGTCGACGACTTTAGGTTCGAAAAGATGGATGCGCTGTCCATCGGCTGCGGCATGGGCAAGACGGATCGCGCGAAGGCCGTTTTATCAAACGTGCTGAAGCTCGATGTCCCCAAGCTGCTCGACGCCGACGCGCTCAATCTCGTGTCAAAGGACGATGCACTCGCCGCCGCCGTCTCGCAACGCGGCGCTCAGGGCGATCCGTGCATTCTCACGCCGCATCCGCTGGAAGCCGCGCGCTTGCTCCATTTCAACGAAGCCAAAGCCGTGCAGGCCGACCGCTTTGCCGCGGCGCGCCAGCTTGCCGCGCGTTACACCGCCGTCGTCGTGCTGAAAGGTTCGGGCACGGTCATCGCGTCACCCGACGGCCGCGTCGCCGTCAATCCGACCGGCAACGCGGGCCTTGCGACCGGCGGCACCGGCGATGTGCTCGGCGGATTAATCGGAGCATTGCTCGCGCAGAAATTCCCCGCATATAAAGCCGCGCTCGCGGGGGTGTATCTGCACGGGCTTGCGGCGCAGAGCTTGACGGACGAAGGCGTCGGCCCCGCTGGACTGACAGCGGGCGAACTCCCACCGGAAGTGCGAAAGCTCATCAATCGTCTATTTTACGCGAAGCCCGCCACGGATGCGCTGTGACACGTTGCAAGCATCCGTTCATGCATCGTCGCTATACTCTTTTTGATTCGGGCATCTGCGGCGGTTTAGCTGCGTTTACGAAACATCCTCGCTGGCTTTGAGTTTCATGGACGCAGTTTGCCGCTCCGCATCCGCACGAATGTTTTCCTCTGACACCTGAAGAACTAACGGACCGCTCATGACCCAAAACTCGACGCTCAATTCGCTTCCGGTCTGGTCGGCGCTCCAATCGCACTACGATGCCATTTCCAGCGAGCGCCTGCGCGACTGGTTCGCGCCCGAGAACGACACCACGCCGACTCGCGCCGAGCGCCTGACGTTCGCAGGCGGCGGCCTCACGATCGACTTCTCCAAAAACCGCATCACCGACGCCACGCTCAAGCTGCTCATCCAGCTCGCGGAAGAAGCTGGCGTCACGAAGCGCCGCGACGCCATGTTCGCGGGCGAAATCGTCAATATCACGGAACATCGCGCGGTCTTGCACACCGCGTTGCGCGCGCAATCCGCCGATGCGCCCTTCCACGAAAAGGTGCGCGCCGAAGTCAACAAGATGGCCGCGTTCTCGGACAAGGTGCGTGACGGTTCGTGGACCGGCTATACCGGCAAGCGCATCCGCCATGTGGTGAACATCGGCATTGGCGGTTCGGATCTCGGGCCGAAGATGGTCGTGCATGCGCTGCATCATCTGGCATCGAAGGAACTGGACACGCACTTCGTTTCCAATGTCGATGGCGCCGATCTCTGGAATGTCCTCAGCCAGATCGATGCTGAAGAGACGCTGGCCATCGTCGTCTCCAAGGCTTTCACCACGCTCGAAACCATGACCAACGCGCATTCGATGCGCGACTGGTTCCTCAAGGCTGACTGCCCAAAAGACCAACTGTCGAAGCACTTCGTCGGCGTGTCGGCGAATCCTTCGGAAGTGGTTAAGTTCGGCATCGCGAAAGAGAACATCTTCGAGATGTGGGACTGGGTCGGCGGGCGTTATTCGCTATGGTCGGCGGTCGGTCTGTCGATCATGATCGCGGTCGGTCCGCAGAATTTCGACGCGCTGCTCAAAGGCGCCGATGCGATGGACCAGCACTTCCGCGCCGCGCCGCTCGCGGAAAATCTGCCGGTGCTGATGGGCATGATCGGCATCTGGTATCGCAACTTCTTCGGCTCGCAGAGTGATCTGATCGCGCCGTATTCGCAGGCGCTGAGTCTGCTGTCGTCCTATCTCCAGCAACTGGAGATGGAGAGCAACGGCAAATCCGCGCGTCTCGACGGCAAGATGGTCGATTACCCGACCGCCGCCGTGATCTGGGGCGAGCCGGGCACGAACAGCCAGCACGCGTTCTTCCAGATGCTGCATCAGGGACCCACGATCATTCCGATCGACTTCATCGCCGTGCTGACGCCGGAGCATCCTCTGGTGGATCGTCATGCGAAGCTGCTGGCGAACTGTTTCGCGCAAAGCGAAGCGCTGATGCTTGGCCGCACGCTCGAAGAAGCGAAGAAGGTCGCGGGTCCGGGCAAGGAAGAACTGGCGACGCATCTGAGCTTCCCTGGCAATCACCCGACCACGACCATCATGCTCGATGCGCTCACGCCGCAGACGCTCGGCGCGCTGATCGCGCTGTACGAGCATAAGGTGCTCGTGCAGGGAACGGTATGGAACATCAACTCGTTCGATCAGTGGGGCGTCGAGCTGGGCAAGATTCTCGGCAAGGTGGTCGAAGCGGATATCACCGCTGCCAGCGTCGATCCGAAGAAGCATGATTCTTCGACGTCGGCGTTGATCGAGCGTGCGCGTCGTGCGTTGAAGCGTTGATTTGATTTCGATGTGGTGAAAGCCCGCAGCGATGCGGGCTTTTTCATACGCTCAGGCCGTTGACTAGTTTGCACGCTTCGATCGTCACTGTCGCGTCGCAGCGTTCGGCGAGTTCGACGTCGTGCGTGACGAGCACGAGCGTCGCGCCGTTGCGGCGGTTCATCTCGAACATCAGGTCGATGATGGCATAGCCCGTCGCGGCGTCGAGGCTGCCGGTGGGGTTCATCGGCGAATAACACAGCGCGGGATGCGTGACGAATGCGCGCGCCAGCGTCACGCGTTGTTGCTCGCCGCCGGACAGCAGCGTCGGGCCGGACAGCAGCGTCGGAATAATATCCCGGTTCGCTGCGCGAATCCCACCTGAAGCAGCGAGCGCACACGCGCGGCAATTTCAGCATGCGGCAATTCGGCGCGTAGTTCGAGCGGCAGCATGACGTTTTCGAGTGCGGTGAGATGCAACGTCAACTGGAACGACTGGAACACGAAGCCGACCGCGCCCCTTCGCAACGCTGCGCGTTCGTCTTCGTTCAGGGTCGAGAGGTCTTTGCCGAGCAGTCGAACCGAGCCCTCGCTTTGTCCAATCCCGCGCAAGCCGAGCAGCGTCGACTTGCCCGAGCCCGACGCCCCGACGATCGCCACGCTGCTGCCCTTCGCAATGGACAGGTCGATGTGGTCCGAGAATCGTCAATTCGCTCGTTGCGTCCTTCACCCGCTTGCTCAACCCGTACAACGATTACCGGCTCGGTATTGTTTTGCATGGATACTTTGAAGAAGAATCTGCGCGTGATCGCGTTGGCCGCCCTGGCCGCGGTTGTATCGACGGCTTCCTACGCTGCCGATGCACAGAACAAACCTGCCATCGTCGTTCTCGGCGATAGTCTCTCAGCAGCCGAATACGGCCTGCCGCGCGATAGCGGCTGGGTCAATCTGCTGCGTGACAGGCTTGTTGAAAGAGCGCTTCGATTATAGCGTTGCGAATTCGAGCATCAGCGGCGACACGACCAGCGGCGGACGCGCGCGGCTTACCGCCGTGCTCACGCGTATCAAGCCGGCGGTGGTCATCGTCGAACTCGCGCGAACGATGCGCTGCGCAGTATCGTCGATGCCTAGCAAGTGGCGCAGGCGAAGATTTTTTTACTCATCGGCATGTATGTTCCGCCCACAATTACGCGCCCCGATTACACGCAGAAGTTCCATGCGCGGTCTACGAGCAGATAGCGAAGGAGAAGAAGGTGCCGCTCGTGCCCTTCCTGCTCGCGGGAATCGAAAACAAGCCGTCGATGTTCCAGGTGGACCAGATTCATCCGACGGTGCAGGCCCAGCCTTTGCTGTTGAACAACGGTCTGGCCAAGTTTGAAACCCTTGCTGGGCGCAAGCACGTCGCAATGAAGGCGTGTGGCGTCCGCAGTCGACTGACCAACGCGGAACACGGCCAAGATTCAGACCTCTGAACGTTCGCGTCACCACCTCTTATAACCCGCTCGCGTTTCCGGGCGATTCTACAAGGAGCAAACGTGAAATACGCTCCCCTGCTCGCATTGACCATTGCGATCTCGGCCTGTGCCGCGCAACCTCCGGCGGGCGTTCAACAAGTCGGTACGAGCACGAAGGCGCCGCGAGCCGTTGCTCAGTGCGTGTCGCATGCATGGGCCGACAAGTCGCAGCAGCAAGTCGTATCGCAAGACGTGCTCGCCAACGATCAGGCCGTCGATGTCTTCGTGCCGGGCCAGCAGCCGCCGAACGGCGCTGCAGCCGTGATCCGTCCGGCCGTGAAGGGTCCCGGTTCTTGGGTCGGCTTCCGTGCATCGAATGCAGCCGGCAGCCAGGCGACGGGCGACATCCAGGCTTGCCTGTAAGGCTTCGCCAGGCTCAATCGACGCCGCTTGAGCCTGGCGGCTGTAGCGCCGCACCCTATGCCGATTGTGCCTTGAAATAAGCGCGGTGCTTACTCTTACTGATTCGCTTTGGGCGTCGGCGCCTGACTGTATTTGACCTTCGAACGTGCCTTCAGGGAGTCCATATAGGCTTCCATGTCAGCTTGCGCGTAGACCTGTGCAATCTTTTGCTGCGCGCCCGTCAGACGATCAGCCGCCACCGGCGCCGTCTTCTCGATGCCGTTAACGCGATAGATCGCGTAGCCATCCGCGCCGAGATCGACACCGACATACGCCGGCAGCTTCGATGTATCCGCCTTGAAGATGGCCGACAACGCGGCGGGCGGCAGCCCTTGCACATCGTTGCGCGACACCGTGATCGGCGAGGTGAAACCGTCCGTCGACTTCGACTTCTGAAGATCGGCCAGCCTGGCTTTGCCTTCCTTCTTCGCCAGCGCCGCAGTTTCCTGCACGACGACCTTCGTGCGAACCGCATCCTTCACGGTATCGAAGGCCGGCACGGTCGACGGCTTGTAGTCCACCACGCGCGCCGAAATCAGCGTATTTTTGCCAATGTCGATGGCCTGCGTGTTGTTGTGCTCCTTCACCGAATCCGGCGCGAACACCGCGGTCAGGAACTTCTCGTTGTTGAGCGGGCTGCCTTGCGGCAGCTTGGGATCTGGCTTCGGACCTACCGTCGCGGTTTGAATTGCAAGCTTGTACTTGTCGGCGGCGGGTTGCAGCGACTTGGCCTTTTCATAGACCAGATCGGTGAAGCCCTGCGCGTTGTCAGCGAAGCCCTTCGTGCCTTGCTGCGCCGTGTAATCGTTCAGGACCGAGCCTTTCATTTCGTCGAACGGCTTGGTCGCCGCAGGTTTCACGTCCGTCGCCTGAATAATGTGATACCCGAAGTCCGATTCGACGATATTGCTCACCTCACCCTTCTTTAGGCTGAAAGCAGCGTCGTCAAACGCCTTGCCGCCTGCGATCTGGCCCGGCTGAAAATAACCGAGATCGCCGCCCTTGCTGGCCGAATCCGGATCGTCCGAATTCTTATCGGCGATCTGCGCGAACTGGTACGGATGCGCCTTCACTTCCGCGAGAATGGATTCGGCCTTTTGCTTCGCCTTCGCCTTGTCAGCCGCGCTCATGTCCTTCGGCGCGTTGATCAGGATGTGGCTCGCGCGCACTTCACCTTCCGTGCGATAGCGCTGGATGTTGTCATCGTAGAACTTTTTGAGGTCCGCGTCGCTCGGCTTCGATGCCGCTGCCATCGCCGTCGGCGACAGCACGAGGTATTGGATCGAGGCCGTTTCGGGCGTGGCGAACTCTTGCTTGTGCGCGTCGTAATACGATTGGAGTTGCGCGTCCGTCGGCTGCACTTTCGCTGCGTACTCGGTCGTACGCAGCGAAAAGCCTTGCACGTCGCGCTTCTGCTCGGCGAGTTTCGTCAGATTCTGCGCCAGCGCTTTCGACGTGAACGACGTCTGCTGGATGCTCGCTGGAATCTGCTCGCTGGCAATGGTATAGCGCATGCGCTCGTCGTATTGCGCGGGCGTCATGCCCTGCATGGCGAGCAACTGCTTATAACGATCGACGTCGATGGTGCCGTCCGGCTTGCGCAACGAAGAGATGACCGGCTCGTTCATGAGCGCGCGGCGCACGGCATCGTCCGATGCGGTCAGATGCAGACGGTTCGTCTCGTCCGACATGGCGCGTTGCTGCACGAGGCTGTCGACCATCGCGTGGCGCGTTTCGGGCGTATCGAAGATCTTGGCGTCGAAGTTCCCATCAAGCATGGAACGGGCGCGGTCGACCTGCTGCTTGAACGCGTTGTCGAACTCGGCGCGCGTAATCTTGTGACCGTTCACGCTGGCGACGTAAGCACTCTCGTCGAAATAATTGGAGAAACCCTGAATCCCGACCATGCCGAGACCCGGCACGATGATCAAGATCAGCAGAGCCATCATCAGGCGCTGGTGATTGCGGAAGAAATTGAGCATGCGAAACGCTGTGTGGTTAGAACAAAACACTCTATATATTACAATAGCAGCAGGGGAAAAGGCGAAAGCGCGTCAGCTTTTGCCGATGCAATGCAGCACGGCGCATTGGCCGTGGCTTGCAAAACATCGGATTGAGCTTTCGAATCAATTGCTTATGAGGCATTTTCCGGATCGAAACAACGGCCGTTTCTGCGTTTATCATTCGAAGATTTAATTATTGCCGAAGTGCAAAATCGGTATAGGGGGCGGGCCTCACGGCCCGCCCCTCCCACACAACCGCGCATAAGGGTCCGTACACAGCGGTTCGGATCGGTGATCGGTTGCCCGGCTATCGACGCAACGATGGAAGGCCAAGGGAGCCGAGATAGCGATTGGTGAGTGCGCGTTGCAGAGCGGAACTGTTGCCCAGGCGCCATGCATCGTGCGGGGAGCCGACTG
>LELG01000073.1 GCA_001045575.1 Candidatus Burkholderia pumila | reverse complement strand
ATGCTTCGCAAAGCCTTCACCAGGCTGAAGCCTGAAGATCGACCAGTGCTTCATTCCGTTCAAGGCTGGCAATATCGCCTCTCCACCTACAGCCACTTGCTGAAGCAGAGTACCGTCAGGCCGAGCATGTCCCGGCGCGGGCACTGCCTCGACAATGCCGCCATGGAGAGCTTCTTCGGTACCCTGAAGACGGGGTTCTACTACGCCAACGAGTTTCGTGATCTCGACGATCTCGAGAAAGGCCTGAAGGAATACATTCACTACTACAACCACGAGCGAATCAAGCTGAAAACTCAAGGGGCTCAGTCCCGTCGATTATCAAGTTTGCTTCGCTACAGCATAGCCATCAGTTTTCCAACTTTTTATAGGTGCGGTCCAGGATCGTTGGACACACCATGTGGGTATCGAGACGATGCGGCCGAATGTTGTGCTTGCGCCAGATACGTTGAACCGTCATGAAGGGCACGCCCAGTTGCACGGCCAACTTGCGGCTGCTCCAGTGCGTCGAGCTGTCGGCGGGCTTGCGCCGCAGCGTGTAATCGAGCACTCGCGCCTCAAGCCGCGCCAAATCCCGGCGCGGCGCACGACCTGGGTGACTGCCGTACAAGCCCGCCAGACGCTCAGTAGCGAAGCGGGTTTGCCATGTGGTGATGAAACGCGAATCGCATCGCAATCCGTTCATGATCGCTCCATGCGAGGTCCCTTCGTCGAGCAGCAAGATCAACCCGCCGCTCGCCTTCAGTCAGATTCATTTTGCCCATGCACCTTTAGATCAGTGCAATTTCATTGGTTCAATGGACTAGATAACGCCGAACGGCCCTTTTGCGACGCCAAGAGACGAAAAACGGCCGACGTACTCAGTTACAATAAGTCTCTTCAAGTGCCTTACGGCAAGGGTTTTCCCGCGGACGCGGTTCTCTGATTCCGCATCTCAAAACGCCCGCGCGGCGCGACACGTTTTATGCACGTCCACATCATCGGCATTTGCGGCACCTGCATGGGCGGGCTCGCCGTTCTGGCGCGCGGGGCGGGCCACAGGTCACTGGTTGCGATAGCTGATCGAAGATTACGGCGCGGAGCAACTCTCACTGGAACCCGATCTGTTCGTCATCGGCAACGTAGTTTCGCGTGGCAATCCGCTGATGGAGGAAATCCTGAATTGCGGCCTGCCATATGTTTCAGGCCCGCAATGGCTCAGCGAACACGTGCTGAACGACAAATGCGTGCTCGCGGTCGCGGGCACGCACGGCAAGACCACGACCAGTTCCATGCTCGCGTGGTTGCTGGAAGACGCGGGCCTGAATCCTGGCTTTCTTATTGTTATTGGCGGCGTGCCGCTCAACTTCGGCATTTCGGCGCGGCTGACGGATTCGAGCTTTTTCGTCATCGAAACCGATGAGTACGACACCGCGTTCTTCGACAAGCGTTCGAAGTTTGTGCATTACCGTCCGCGCACGGCCGTGCTTTAACAATCTCGAATTCGATCACGCCGATATCTTCCCGGATTTCGCTGCTATCAAAACGCAATTTCATCATCTCGTGTGCACGGTGCTGGGCGTCGAGCGCTTCAGCGTGCAGGGCGAGTACAACCGCATGAACGCGCTCGCGGCCATTGCGGCGGCGCGCTCGATCGGTGTGCCGGTGGCGCAAGCGGTGAAGTCGCTGACGGCGTTCCGCAACGTCAAGCGGCGCATGGAAGTGAAGGGCAGCGTCGATGGCGTCACCGTCTACGATGACTTCGCGCATCACCCGACCGCCATCGACACCGACGATCGCCGGTTTGCGCGCGCGCATCGGCGAGGCAAGAATCCTTGCCGTGCTCGAACCGTGCTCCAACACCATGAAGCTCTGCACGATGAAAGCGCAACTCCCCGCGAGCCTCGCCAATGCGGATCTCGTGTTCGGCTACGGCGCGCGCGAAGGCCGCGACAAGCTCGGCTGGGATCTGGCGGAAGCGCTGTCGCCGCTCGGCGCGAAGGCGCAGGCGTTCAACGAAATCGATCCGCTGGTCAAGACCGTCACCGAAGCCGCGCGCCCCGGCGACCATGTGCTCGTGATGAGCAACGGCGGCTTCGGCGGCGTTCATCAGAAACTGCTGAATGCGCTGTCCGCGCGTCCTACCACGAAAGGAACCGCGTGATTCTCTACCTGCACGGCTTTCGCTCTTCTCCCCAATCATTCAAGGCGCGCGTGATGCGTGCGCGCCTCGCCGAACTCGGCCGGTTGAGCGAATGGCAGTGTCCGGTGCTGCCGGTGTCGCCTGCGGAGGCGATCGAACTGGCGGAATCCATCGCTTCAGAATCGCAGGCGGAAAGCGTGACGGTCGTCGGCAGCTCGCTCGGCGGCTTCTACGCCACGTATCTCGCGGAAAAGCACAATTGGCGTACGGTGCTGCTCAATCCCGCTGTCGTGCCGCATGACGATCTGAGCCACTATCTCGGCGAACAGCCGTTGTGGCACGGCGGCGGCAGCATCATCGTATTGCCGCGTCATCTGGACGAATTGCGCGCCTTGTTCGTCGATGCCATCACACGACCCGGGCGCTACTTTCTGATCGCCGCGACGGGCGACGAAGTGCTCGATTACCGCACGATGCTCGCCCACTATCCCGGCGTGCGCACAATGCTGATTCAGGGCGGCGATCACGCGATCAGCGACTTCCCAAAGTATCTGGACGACGTGCTCGCGTTCTGCGGACGCGAACCGCCGCCGGCTGTCACGCCGGCTGTAACGCCGGCTGCCGCATGACACAAAATCATTGAATATCAACGCCGGCGCGGGCGTTTTCGTCGCGCCGGCTCACTGTCTTACGAGAGTATTGAATGAACGTTTTCTTCGAAGAATCGGGTAGTTTCAAGGCCGGGTCGGTGTTGTCGAAGCAAGGCGATGCCTTTCAGGTCGAATTGCCGGGTAGCCGCCGCGCGAAAGTGCGCGCGAAAGACGTATTGATCGAGTTCGAAAAGCCGGCGGCCAGCGAGCTGATGCAGGAAGCCGACGCCATCGCTCAGAAAATCGATCTCGACTTCTTGTGGGAATGCGCGCCCGACGAAGAATTCCCGTTCGCCGCGCTCGGCGCGGATTACTTCGGCGACAAGTTTGGCCCGACCGAACGCGCCGCGCTCGTGCTGCGCATGCATGGCGCGCCGGTGTATTTCCGCCGCAAGGGACGCGGGCAATATCAGCGCGTGCCGCAAGAGCAATTGCAGATGGCGCTCGCGGGTCTGGAGCGCAAGCGTCAGCAGGCTTTGGTGCAGCAAGGCTATGAAGAAGAACTGAAGGCGGGCAAGCTGCCGGAAGCGCTCAAGGGCAAGGCAATCGGCCTGCTCACGAAGCCGGACAAGAATTCGATCGAATACAAGGCGCTCGAAGCGGCTGCGGCGGCGCGCGGCATCTCGCAAGCGCGGCTGATGCTGGAATGCGGCGGCATTGCATCGGCGCGGCAGCTGCATGAGGCGCGCTTTCTGTCGGAGTTTTTCCCGCACGGCATCGGCTTTCCTTCGGTGCAGCCTGCGCCGTTGCCGGAAGATTTGCCGGAAGCGGACGTCGAAGCCTTCTCCATCGATGACGTCACCACCACTGAAATCGATGACGCGTTCTCCGTGCAGGATCTGTCGGATGGCCGCGTGCGCATCGGCATTCACATTGCGGCACCGGCGCTTGGCATCGCGCGCGGCGATATGGTCGATTCCATCGCGTGCAGACGTTTGTCGACGGTCTACATGCCTGGCGACAAGATCACGATGCTTCCCGACAACGTCGTCGATGTCTTCACGCTCGCGGAAGGCGGGCTGCATCCGGCACTGTCGCTGTACATCATTGTGAATCGGGAGACGCAGGAAATCGTCGCAACGGAAACGTGTGCCGAACGCGTGTTCGTGAAGAACAACCTGCGTCACAACCATCTCGATGAGCACGTCACCGAGGAAACGCTCGCGGTAGGCACGGGCGACTATCCGCACAAGGAAGACATCGCCATCTTGTGGCCGCTCGCACAGGCGCTGTTCGAAAAGCGCCAGCAGGCGCGCGCCACTTACGGCCTCAAGCGCGAAGTCCAGCGCAACAACGACTTCAACTTTTATGTCGATGGCGAGCACATCATCATCACGCCGCGCCGCCGCGGATCGCCGCTCGATCTGATCGTCGCGGAACTGGCGATTCTGGCCAATTCTTCGTGGGGCGCGTTCCTCAACGATCACGGCGTACCGGGCATCTACCGCTCGCAGCGTGGATTCGGCGGCCCCGGCCCGAAGCGCACGCGCATGCAGACGACGCCCGCGCCGCACGAAGGCCTCGGCGTCGCGCAATATGCGTGGAGCACGTCGCCGCTGCGCCGCTACGTCGATCTGGTCAATCAGTGGCAGTTGCTCGCGTGTGTGCAGCACGGCGTCACCGCGAAGCTGGCCGCGCCGTTCAAGCCGAAGGACGCGGACCTGTTCGCCGTGGTGCAAGGTTTCGACGACACGTACATCGCTTACGCTGATCATCAGCGCCGCATGGAGTATTTCTGGTGCTTGCGCTGGCTGAAGCAGGAGAATAAGAAGCAGATTCCAGCATCGGTCGTGAAGGACGATTTGGTGCGGCTCGAAGAGATTCCGCTGGTGCTTCACGTGCCGGGCCTCGACGTTCATGCACGCGGCACGCGCGTGATGCTCGAAGTCGTTTCGATTGATGAACTGACGGTCGAGGCGTCGTGCCGCCTGCTGCATGTGATCGATGCACCTTCGGCTGGCGCGGCGGTCGAGGAAGAAGAGGCGGAAGAGGAAATCATCGAAGCCGACGATCTGTCCGCCGAAAGCGAAGCCGAAGCGCAGGCGGAGGCTTCAACGGAAGCGCCCGCTAACCCGCAAGAGCCGACGCCATGAAAGACCAATACGCGGTGATCGGCAATCCGATCGAGCACAGCAAGTCCCCGTGGATCCACGCGAAGTTTGCGGAGCAGACCGGCGAGCCGATCGAATACGGACGCATTCTCGGGCCGCTCGGCGGGTTCGTCGCGGAAGCACAGCGCTTCATGGAAGCGGGCGGACGCGGCATGAACGTGACCGTTCCCTTCAAGCTCGATGCCCACGCTTTCGCCGATATGCTTTCCCCGCGCGTAGCAGCGGCGGGCGCGGTGAACACGCTGTCGTTCGATGAGAACGGCGTGCGCGGCGACAACACAGATGGCGTCGGTCTCGTGCGTGATATCGAAGTAAATCTCAGCGTGAGCCTGAAGGGCGCGCGCATTCTGCTACTAGGCGCGGGCGGCGCGGCGCGCGGCGTTGTGCTGCCGATCTTCGATCGCGCGCCCGCAGCGCTGACCATCGTGAACCGCACGGCGGCGAAGGCGCATCAACTCGTCAATCAGTTTGCGCAGAACGCGACGGAATCGAATGTGCGCTTCAACGGCGGCGGCGCGGATGGTGCCGAAGCCGGCGGCCAGTACGACGTGGTCATCAACGCGACCGCAGGCAGTCTCGATGCCGCGCTTCCCGATTGCGACGACAACGCCTTCGGTCCCGGCACGCTTGCCTACGACATGATGTACAGTCCCAAGCCGACGGTGTTCATGCAGCACGCGCAGACGTTCGGCGCGCGCGCGGCGGATGGCCTCGGCATGCTCGTGGAACAGGCCGCCGAATCGTTCTTTATCTGGCGCGGCGTGCGTCCCGATGGCGACTCCGTGCTGCGCGAGCTGCGTGGCACGCTTTCCAAAAACTGACCATGAATGATGACCGCGCCCATCGGAGGCCGAACGCCGCGTACGCGCCACGCCGTGCGATTCGGCCCACGCGCTGGATTCTCACGGCGTCTCGGTGATGTTCATCGCCGCACTCGCCACGCAGCTTTATTTCTTCGTGCAGATCGGCCTGTGGAACTACATGAATCTCGGCGAAACGGCCTTCATGCGGTTGGACGCGTGGACGCTTGCGAAGACGCACCCGGTATCGAATTGCGCCGGACGTGGATGCCGTATGACCAGATATCGCGCGAGAAAAGTTATATCCGCAAGGCGCAGGAACTGGTCATCACCGGAATGCTGGAATTCTGGATGAACAAGGAACATATCTTCGAGATTTACATGAACTCGGTCGAATGGGGTAACGGCGTTTATGGCGCGGAAGCCGCAGCGCAACAGTTTGACTTCGGCATCGAAACTGACCGCGTGGCAAAGCGTGCGTCTTCGCGGTCATGCTGCTGCGTTCGAAGTATTTCGACGACCATCGCAATTCGGCGAATTTGTCGCAGCGCGCGGGTGTTATTGCGCGTCGAATGGGCGCTGCTGAACTGCCTCAATGATCTTTAGTTCGATGCCGCTAAACATGGTAAAGCCATGGTTCGTCAGGGCTTTTTTTATTGCCGGGACAAAAGCGGCACGCAAGAAATGTTCCATTATATGAACATATCAATCACATATTGAATTTTTGAGATGGCCGGTTCTACAATCCGGACAGAGCTTGGGACGGGACCGAAACAAGGCATCGGTCCGATCAAAACCCGGCCAAATGGATTGATTAAATGCACGGAGCGCCCGGACAGCACTCAACGCTGCCGACCGTGCAAGAAGAACAACCGGAGACATCTCATGCATTCGATCGCTCATCCGCGTTCGCAGGTTGCGCTACACGATTCATTTGCCGTTTCATCTGTCCGTCGCGCGCCGCGTGGACGACGACCACGGCCATCGAGGAACCGAGCGCCATGAATAAAATCGATGAGCACGACGCCATCGACGCACATCAAACGACTGTTGCAGCAAGCGAAACCAACGACAAGAACGGCCATATTCCTGATCCCGACGCCATCGCGCTGCCCAGCGCGCTCGTCGATATTACGCCGCAGCAGGCCGGCACGCAGACGCTGCTGCGCGGTCTCGCCATTCTCGAAGCCGCTGCCAACGGCGCGCGCGATTTGCGCTCCTTCGGCGCCGCGCTGAGCATGACGCGCAGCACGACGTATCGGCTGGTGAGTTCGCGGGTGCAGGCGCGCTATCTTCGGCAAGTGCAGGGCGGCTATCTGCTCGGGCCGAAGCTGATTGAACTCGGCACCATCGCGCTGGAACAGATGCCGCTGACGGCGATGGCGCGTCCGCATCTGCAAGCGCTGGCCGAACACACGCAGGACACCATTCACCTCGGCGTGCGCGATGGCGACGACGTACTCTACATCGACAAGATTCCGGGCACGCGCGGGCTGGAGATGCGTTCGCGCGTCGGGTACCGGATGCCGCTGGCGTCCACGGGCATTGGCAAGGCGATGATGCTCGATCTCGAAGCGAATGCATGGAAGCGGCTGCTAGATGCATCGTATAAATCGCTTGAGAAGAAGAGTTTCAAGCCGCAGACGCGGCCCGACATCGACACGTTCCTGCAGCATATGACGCACTACTCGCAAGGCGGCTTCACCTTCGATCTGGAAGAAAACGAAGCCTCGATCCGATGCGTCGCCGCGCCCGTGCGCGATGCGTCCGGCGCGATCGTCGCGACGCTGTCCGTGGCGAGCACGATTCCGTACATGCCGCACGAGCGCATGGAAGAACTGATTCCGGTGATCCAGCGCGAAGTCCGCGCGATCTCCGAGGAACTCGGCTGGCGCGCACCGCAGTCGGCACGCAGGATCAAGCGATGAACGCACCTTCACTCATCGCTCTGGACTGGGGCACGACGTCGCTGCGCGCGTATCTGCTCGGCGCGGACGGCGTGGCGCTCGACACGCGCGCATCGCCGGCGGGAATCATGAAGCTGCCTGCGGGCGGTTTCGATCAGGCGTTCGATGAAACCGCCGGCCCGTGGCTCGATGCGCACCCGGATTTACCGGTCATCGCGGCGGGCATGGTCGGCAGCACGCAAGGCTGGGTGGAAGCGCCGTACGTCGAAATGCCCACCGATGCGGACGCGCTCGTCGCGGGCATCGTTACTGTTGCGGCGGCGTGTGGCGCGACGGTGCATATTGTGCCGGGCGTGCTGGAGCGCGACACGTTGCCGAACGTCATGCGCGGCGAGGAAACGCAAATATTCGGCGCGTTGTCGAGCGATGCATCGCTGAACGCAAAGGACGGCGCGTTGATCGGCCTGCCCGGCACGCATGCGAAGTGGGTGTTCGTGCGCGATGGGCGCATCGAACGGTTCTACACGTTCATGACCGGCGAGACCTTCGGCGCGCTGCGCGATCACACGATTCTCGGCCGCACGATGCATCCCACTTCGACGCTGGATCAGGCCGCGTTCCTGCGCGGCGTCGATATCGCGCGCGATGCCGGTCATCCCGGCGTCCTCGCCACGATTTTCAGCACGCGCACGCTCGGGCTGACCGGGCAACTGAGCGCTGAGCAGCAAGCGGATTACCTGTCGGGACTGTTGATTGGCCATGAACTGCGCGGGCTGAACGAAGTGCTGGCGCGCGAGCAAAGCGCGCTGACGGGCAAGACGCTGCGACTGATCGGCAACGATGCCTTGTGCGACCGCTATCGCGCGGCCTTGGCACGCTTCGGCTACACCTATGCGCAAACCGTCGCGCATGCCACCGAACACGGTCTCAATCGAATCGCCGCGCAAGCCGGGCTGATCACAGCGCCCGTGCGCGCGTCCTGAAGGAATTTTCACCATATGCAGCCACCTATCAACCTGCCCGCGCCGTACGGCATGCACGCGGGATTATCGAAGGCGTTCGCCGCGTGTCCGCTGATCGCTATTTTGCGTGGCGTCACGCATACCGAAGCGGCGGAGCACGGACGCGCGTTGTATGAGGCGGGCTTTCGCGTCATCGAAGTGCCGCTGAATTCGCCGCAGCCGTTCGACAGCATCGCCGCGATTCGCCATGCGCTGCCGGCTGATGCCATCGTCGGGGCGGGGACGGTGCTGCATCCGAGTTACGTCGATAACGTGAAGGCCGCAGGCGGTGAACTGATCGTGATACCGCACACGGATGGCGATGTTATTTGCGCCACGAAGTCACAAGGCATGGCGTGCGCGCCAGGCGTCGCGACGCCTTCGGAAGCGTTCCAGGCGCTAAAAGACGGCGCGGACGTGCTGAAGATGTTTCCCGCCGAGCAATTCGGGCCGATCGTCATGAAGGCGTGGCGCGCGGTGATTTCGAAAGAAGTGCCGCTGGTGCCGGTCGGCGGCATCGCGCCGGACAACATGGGGCCGTTCTTGTCGGCGGGCGCGAATGGTTTCGGGCTGGGTTCGGCACTGTACAAGCCGGGGCAGGGCGCCGAAGTGACGGCCCATCACGCGAAGGCTTTCGTCGATGGTTTGGCCATCGCGCGAGGCTCGAAGAAATGAACCACCTGGCCAGAAAAGTGGCCATGGTGACGGGTGCCGGACGCGGCATCAGGGTGGCGTGCGCTGGCGTTTGTGCGCGAGGGCGCGTGTGTGGCGCTTGCCGAGCTCGACGTAATCACTGCAAGCGAAACGGCCGAGCGCATTGCTTCAGAAGTCGAAGGGGCGCGCATGTTCGCGGTCCAGACCGACGTGACGCAAAGCCGGTCAAAGAAACTTTGCAGCAAACCGAAGCCGCATTCGGCCCGCTCGACGTGCTCGTGAACAACGCCGGCATCAACATCTTCTGCGACCCGCTTACGATGACCGACGACTGGCGGCGCTGTTTCGCCGTCGATCTCGACGGCGTCTGGAACGGCTGTCGCGCCGTGCTGACGGGAATGGTCGGGCGTCAGAAGGGGAGCATCGTGAACATCGCCTCGACGCATGGCTTCAAGATCATTCCGGGCTGCTTTCCGTATCCGGTGGCGAAGCATGGCGTGATCGGGCTGACGTGCACGCTGGGAATCGAGTTACGCGCCGATCAATGTGCGCGTGAATGCCATCGCGCCGGGTTATATCGAAACGCAGTTGACGCATGACTGGTGGAATTGGCAAGCCAATTCGGACGAAGCACGGCAAGCCACGCTCGATTTGCAGCCGATGAAACGCATCGGCCAGCCGCAGGAAGTGGCGATGACGGCGGTGTTCCTCGCATCAGACGAAGCGCCGTTCATCAATGCGAGTTGCATCATTGTGGATGGCGGGCGTTCGGCGCTGTACCACGACTAAGAATCAACGCACTGGCCGCGGTGCGGGCATGACCTAAAAACGACACGGCCATACACCCTTGCTTGTCCGCCCACGCGGGATTTTTAAGACAAGGGAAAGTCAGGAGACACAAGATGAATCGCAGACTGTTCCTTACGCTGATCGCCGCCACCACGGCCACGAACGCGAGCATGATCGCCGCTCCCGTCGCGCAGGCCGCCGACGATGTGAAGATTGGCTTCCTCGTGAAGCAGCCCGAAGAGCTGTGGTTCCAGGACGAGTGGAAATTCGCGGAAATGGCTGCCAAGGAGAAGGGCTTCACGCTGGTCAAGATCGGCGCGCCGTCCGGCGAAAAAGTCACGAGCGCGATCGATAATCTCGCGGCGCAGAAGGCGCAGGGCTTCATCATCTGCACGCCGGATGTGAAGCTCGGGCCGGGCATCGTCGCCACTGATGTACGCGTGGATCAAGGACGGCAAGGCGCCGCCGACGCTCACGCTCACGACCGGCATGCTGGCGACGCGTGAGAACGTGGCGTCCGTTCGTCAGCAGATGGGACTGGAATCGAACTAAAGTTATGCGCGGGCCGCTCTTCGCAAAGCGGCCCGCGCATTGGCAATAAAAGGAGGCGATGTGCCAGCGCCGCTGCGTTTTGACAATATCGGCAAGGTGTTTCCAGGCATGCGCGCGCTCGACGGCGTGTCGTTCGACGTCAACGCCGGCGAGGTTTACGGTTTGATAGGCGAGAACGGCGCGGGCAAATCGACCTTGTTCAAGATGCTCGGCGGCAAGTATCAGCCCGATTCGGGGCGCGTGCTCATCGACGAAAAGGAAGTGAAATTTGCGAGTGCGGCGGCGTCCATTGCGTCAGGCATCGCGGGTGATCCACCAGGAATTGCAGTACGTGCCGGATTGCAGTACGTGCCGGATCTTACCGTGTCCAAAAACCTGCGGCTCGGCGCGCTGCCGAACCGGCTCGGCTGGGTCAACAAGCGCGCGGCTCGGCAGCATATCCGGGAACGGCTTGCCGCCATGGGTATCTGCGCAATGCGCGCGTGATCGCGCTAGACGAGCCGACTTCATCGCTTTCGTATCGTGAGACGGAAGTGCTGTTCAAACTCGTGCGCGGTCTCAAGGCGGACAACCGCGCGCTGATCTACATCTCGCATCGCATGGACGAGATTTACGAATTGTGCGATGCGTGCACCATTTTCCGCAATGGCCGCAAGATCGCGTCTCATCTGGCGCTCAGCGATGTCCCGCGCGATACGCTCGTGCAGGAATGGTCGGGCGCGAGATCAGTGACATCTTATAGCTACCGTTCGCGTTCTTTGGGCGACACGCGTTTCTCGGTGACGAACGTTCAGGGCGATGCTTTGTCCGCGCCCGCCAGTTTCGATGTGAAGCAAAGGGAAATCGTCGGCTTCTTCGGACTAATCGGCGCGGGCCGCAGCGAACTGATGCACCTCATCTACGGCGCGGACAAGAAGAAAGACGGCTCGATTCTGCTCAACGGAAAGGAAATCAAAGTCCGCAGCACCGGCGAAGCCATTCGCCATGGCATTGTGCTGTGTCCGGAAGATCGCAAGGAAGAAGGCATTGTGGCGATGGCGATCGTGGCCGAGAACATCAACATCTCGTGCCGCCGCCATTACCTGCGCGCCGGTCTCTTTCTGGATCGCAAGAAGGAAGCGCAGACAGCGGATCGCTTCATCCAGTTGCTCAAGATCAAGACGCCGAACCGCCGCCAGCGCATTCGTTTTCTGTCGGGCGGCAATCAGCAAAAAGCCATTCTGTCGCGCTGGCTCGCGGAGCCGGATCTCAAGGTGGTAATTCTGGATGAACCGACGCGCGGCATCGACGTGGGCGCGAAGCACGAGATTTACAATGTAATCTATCAGCTTGCCGAACGCGGCTGCGCGATCGTGATGATTTCATCGGAACTACCGGAAGTGCTGGGTATGTCGGACCGAATCGTCGTGATGCGGCAAGGGCGCATTGCGGGCCAATTGCCGCGCGGGCAGGCGAACGAACAAACCGTGTTGAGCCTTGCGCTGCCGCAGGGCGGACACGACAGCTAAAGCTGCATGAGAAGGAGCGAGACAATGGAAGCGAGAGAAAACATCGTCGAACAGGCGGGCGACAAGGTAGCGAGCGCGCTGATTCCGGCCAAGAACGACAAGCAGAAGTGGTGGCAGCAGATCACCGGAGTACAGCCTAATTGTGATTTTCGTCGTCATGTTCGTGACGATGTCGCTGACCGTAGATCACTTCTTTTCCATCGAGAACATGCTGGACCTCGCGCTGTCGATTTCGCAGATTGGCATGGTCGCGTGTACGATGATGTTCTGCCTTGCCTCGCGCGATTTCGACTTGTCGGTCGGCTCGACGATCGCGTTCGCGGGCGTGCTGTGCGCGATGGTTTTGAATGCGACGGGCAATACGTTCATTGCGATCATCGCGGCGTTGGCGGCGGGTTCGGTCATCGGCTTCGTGAATGGCGCGGTGATCGCTTACCTGCGCATCAATGCGATGATCACCACACTGGCGACTATGGAAATAGTGCGCGGGCTCGGGTTTATCGTGTCGCACGGATAGGCGGTGGGGGTGTCGTCGAATACGTTCATCGAACTCGGCTCTTTGTCGATGCTCGGGATTTCCCTGCCTATCTGGGTCACGCTCGCGTGTTTCATTGTATTTGGCGTGTTGCTGAACTGAACCAGACTGTGTACGGGCGTAATATGTTGGCTATCGGCGGAAATCCTGAGGCTTCGCGGCTTGCGGGTATCAATGTCGAACGGACGCGCATGTGGATCTTTTTGGTTCAGGGCGCGGTTACGGCGCTCGCCGGTGTCATCCTAGCGTCACGTATTACTTCGGGGCAACCGAATGCTGCTGAAGGATTTGAGCTGAACGTGATCTCCGCGTGCGTGCTCGGCGGCGTGTCGCTGCTCGGCGGGGGCGACGATTTCTGGCGTGGTCATCGGGGTGCTCATCATGGGTACGGTCGATAATGTCATGAATATAGATGCATTCTATCAGTATCTCGTGCGAGGGGCGATTTTTTGGCCGCTGTGTTGCTGGATCAGTTGAAGAATCGTGGGCACGGGATTGAGGTTTTTTGGGGCTTGGGTGCTGCTGGCTTCTTGCTGGTTATGCAGTAGCCGCCTCCCCGGGGGTAATTTTTTGCGGCTGTGTATAGGTCGGGGACATCGCTGACAGTCTGTCGGGGACATAGTTGACACTTTGAGGCACTTTGATGTCCCGGACACGACCATGCCGTGCACC
>LELG01000072.1 GCA_001045575.1 Candidatus Burkholderia pumila | reverse complement strand
GGCAAGGGTACCAGCGAGGGTGCGGGCGGAGTTGAACGGCGAGTCAAAATCGATAGAAGAGCAGCCTCATATTCTTGCCCCCTCGGCGTCAACCCCGCACTGCCGCACTGCTGCTATAAGATACCTGTCCTTTTCCCGCACCTTCGCAGCACACGCCGCGATGCATTCCGTCACGGCATCGCGCCAGACATCGGGCCCATTGTGCGGCCCAGAGCGGCCTGGGCGTATCGGGATGAGGCGCTCTAAATGCTGCGCGACGATCGCGCCGCTCGTGTCGACCATCAGCGCTTTCGTGCTCTGCGTGCCGATATCGATGCCGATCACATATTCCATGTTTGTCTCCTACTTTTATGTATGGAATTGAATTGGACCGTGAGCGACGCCGCATCACCTACGGGTTATTCCCGATGAGGCCACGGTGCGCGATTTGCATGACCTTGATTTTCGGCGATGCGAATACGACCATTGGATCATAGAAAGATCAAATGCTCACTGCTGCGTTTCCACGAAGTTGCCACAGAGCGCGCGCCAACAACAACTCAACCGCCGTCCGCGTAGAACGGACGCCTAGCCAATCAGAGGAAGACACGATATGAACAGTGAAGCCAACGTGATTCTGCACATCGGCGCCGGGTCGTTTAATAGCGCGCATCAGGCGTGGTATCTGCATCGGCTGATCGAGTCGGGCGATGCGGGCTGGTCGCTTTCCATCGGCAATATTCGCGGCGACATGAACGCCGTGCTCGAAGCGCTCGCCGCGCAAAACGACGAATACACGCTCGAAACCGTGCGCGCCATCAAGCGCGTCGTGCCATGGTCCGTGGATCTGAACGCGCTGATCGAAGGCCGGCGCCGCCGGCCCGAGTGCAAGATCGTGTCCTTCACCGTCACCGAAGGCGGCTATTACCTCGACGAACACAACAAGCTCGACACGCCAACGCCGATCTCGCCACCGATCTCAAAGAAGGCGGCAAGACGACCATCTACGGCACACTCGCCGCCATCCTCGCGGCCCATATGCAGAACGGCGCGGGCAAGGTATCGCTCCAAAACTGCGACAACCTGCGCAGCAACGGCGACCGCTTCCGCAAAGGCATGCTGCAATTCCTTGAACTGCGCGGTGACACCGCGTTGCGCGACTGGATGCTGGAAAACACGTCATCGCCGAATTCGATGGTCGATCGCATCACGCCGCGTCCCACGCCGGATGTCGCCGAGCGTGTGAAAGCCGTCACCGGTTTCGATGACAAGGCGCCCGTCATGGGCGAGAAGTTCATACAGTGGGTGATCGAGGACAACTTCATCGCGGGGCGGCCGGCGTGGGAGAAAGTCGGCGCGGAACTGGTGGATTCGGTGCATCCGTACGAGGAAGCGAAGATCCGCATTCTCAACGCGAGCCATAGCTGCATTGCGTGGGCGGGGACGCTGGTCGGGCTGCAATATATCCACGAAGGCACGAAGGACATGGAAATCCGCGCGCTCGACGATGCCTACGTGACCGAAGACGTCATTCCGTGCCTCACGCCAAATCCGCTGGATCTGGCGAAGTATCGGGACATCGTGCTGGATCGCTTCAGCAATCCGTATATCAAAGACACGAATCAGCGCGTCGCCGCCGATGGCTTTTCGAAGCTGCCGGGCTTTATCGCGCCGACCATTTCCGAATGCTTCGCGCGCGGCGTCGATCCTGACGCGACCGCCATTCTGCCCGCGCTGTTCTTCCGCTTCCTCGAACGCTGGCACGAAAGCAAGCTGCCCTACATACATCAAGACGGCGTGATGGATCCAGGGGTCGCACACGCGTTTTCACCTCGCCCGATCCGATCAGGGCCTTCACCAGCGACGAGCTGCTGTGGGGCAGCATGGCGGGCACGCCGTTGTACGGTTATCGCGCCCGAAGTCACGCTGGTCCGAACAGAATCCGCTCGACTGGTGGGAAGGCACGCGCGCGACGTTGTTCAAGCTGCGCGAACAGTTTCCGAATTAATTCGCGCAGGTGCGCGGTATCGGTCTGTCAGGTCAGATGCATGGCGCGGCGCTGTTCGATTCGCACGACAACATACTGCGCCCAGCGATCCTCTGGAACGACATACGCAACGACAAGAAATGCGCCGAACTCTACGAACGCGCGCTGAATCTGCATGAGATCGCCGACAATCTGGCGATGCCCGGTTCCACCGCGTCCAAGCTGCTCTGGGGCGCACACAACGAGCCGGACATCTTTCGCCAGACGGCGTGCGTGCTGCTGCCCAAAAACTATCTGCGGATGCATCTGACGGGCACGAAGGTGTCCATCCCTCGGATGACGCCAGCACGCTCTGGCTCGATGTCGCGTGCCGCGACTGGTCCGACGAACTGCTCGCGGCATGCAGCATGTCGCGCCAGCCGTCGCTGGCGGAAAGCAGCGAGCCTCGGGCACGCTGCTGCCCGAACTCGCGCGCGAACTCGGCTTGCGCGATGATGTCGTCGTCGCGGCGGGCGGCGGCGACAATGCGGCGAGCGCGGTGGGCATCGGCGCAACGGATCCGGGCGATGGCTTCCTGTCGCTCGGCACATCGGGCGTGCTGTGCGTGATCGGCGGACCGCTTCCGGCCGAATCCGGCGTCCGCGATGCATGCGTTTTGCCACGCGATTCCCGACAGATGGCATCAGATGAGCGTCGTGCTGTCGGCGGCGAGCTGCCTGCACTGGGTCTGCAAACTGACCTCGACCAATGAGCCCACGCTGCTCACCGAAGTCGAAACCTTTCCCGCCGATGCTTTATCGTCCGCACCTTTGTTCTTGCCTTATCTCAGCGGTAAGCGCACGCTGCACAATGACCCGTACGCGCAGGGCATGTTCTTCGGCATAACGCATGCGACCGACCGCGCCCTGCTCGGCTACTCGGTACTGGAAGGCGTGACGCTTTCCCTGACCGATGGCCTCGACGCGATGGAATCCGCCGGCACGCAGCGCGCGCCTTGTCGATGCGCGGCGGCGACGAAACCGGCGCGACGCGCCATCGACCGTATTGGCTAAGCCTGCGATCAAGCAGGAGTTCACGCCGAATGCGGAGCGGCACGAGGCGCTCAAAAAAAGGCTCAAGGGCAAGGGCTTCCGCGAGCTGTACCGCACGCAGACCGCTATTTGATCCAGCGTGGCCACGCCTTGCCTGCTTGTGGAACTTTCGTCACCTGAAATCGTTCTCGCGTACGATTTCGGGCGCGTTCGACAACGACGGATCGCACATATTCTTCAATTGCCACAACGCGGGTTTCCTATACTCAAGCAGACGCCGTTCGAAGCTGAACTCAAACAAGCTTCATTCCGGCCGAAGCGACCACACATCAAAAACCCCATCCGTGCTTAAATTCGCCGAAAAATTCGATCTTGCGACGCGTGCCGCGTGGCTGTACTATGTCGCCGGCAACACGCAAAACGAGATAGCCGAGAAACTGCAAATATCGCGTCCGGTCGCGCAGCGGCTCGTTGCTTTTGCCGTCGAAAAGAATCTCATTCGCGTGCGTGTCGAGCATCGCATCGCCGATTGTTTGTCGCTGGCCAAACAGTTTGTGCGACCGCTACGAGGTGATGGAGCGTTATCTGCTCGATGAGAAGCCACTAGCCGTTTCAATCGGCAGCGGGCGGACGCTGAAGGTCGTGGTCGAGCAGATCGGGCAGATCGGGCAGATCGGGCAGATCGGGCAGATCGGGCAGATCGAACGGCCGCAGCATCGCTTCGTGTCGCTGGTCGGCGCGATCGCGCAGGATGGCTCGTCGAACCGTTATGACGTCGCGCAGCAGTTATCCGAGAAGACGGGGGCGGCAAGCACTTTCTGCTGCCCGCGCCGCTGATGGCCGATAGCGAGGTCGAGCGCGCTCAATGGGTAAATCATCGCTTGTATCGCATCGTCGAGGATCTGGCGAAGCGGGCGGATATGGCGTTCGTGGGTATCGGCAACGTGGGGCAGAACTGCCCGTTGCACGAGGATGGGTTCATCACCGGCGCGGAAGTGAATGAGCTGATGCGCGTCGGTGTGGTCGCTGAATGGCTCGGATTGCCAATCAATTCCGAAGACATACAAGTGCCGTTCGGGACCGGCGCGCGAGTGACGAGTCTCAAGCTCGATTCGCCGCCGCGCCGGCCAACGATCGATTTTGCGGGTGGCCAGAGAAAGCGCGAAGTGCTGATCGCCGCGTTGAAGGGGAACTGGCTCAGCGGGCTGGTGACGGATGAATTGTGCGCGAAAGCGGCGCTGGAGGCTTGAACTTCGCAGCGCCCCATTACGGCTTTCATCTCGTCAACTCGTCAAACCCTCGCCGCCTGCCCCACCGTCACCGGATGCTCCGGATTCTCCTGCATCCACGCCTGCACGACATTGCGCATCAACGTGGACTTGCCGCAGCCCGACGGACCCACGAACACGACGAATTCGCCGTCGTTGATATCGAGATTGATATTGCGCAGTGTCAGGCTAGCCATGATGAATGTCTCCTTGATACTTCGCGCGGCTCATGCCGCGTCAAAAGCTATCTAATTTCAAACGCCGCGTTTTGCAGCCATTGTTCGACCAGCGCGGGCAGGCTCGCCATGTCGTTGAATACGACTTCCGCGCCAGCGCGCGCAAGCGCTTCAAGCTGCGATGCCGTCGCGTATCCGCCGTCAATGAAACCCAGCACCGTCATGCCCACCGCCTTCGCCGCCGTCACGCCGGTGACGCTGTCTTCGACCACCAGGCATCGCAGCGGATCGACGCCCATTGCGCGGGCCGCAGCGAGATAAACGTCGGGCGGCGCGGGCTTCTGGTTCTCGACCATATCCGCGCAGAAACGCCGGTCGCCGAAGAAGCGCACGAGACCCGTGCGGTTCAGCACGCTGTCGATATACGTCGAAAAGCTGTTGCTCGCGCACGCCTTCTCGAACGGCACCGCCGCCAGCGCTTCCGCAATGCCCGGTACGGTCGGCGCCTGCATCGCCGCGACTTCGACGGCGCGGCGGATCGATATCATCTCTGTTCGTGCGTGAGCGTGCGACCCACGGCAACCGCCGCGCTCGCCAATACCGCTTTCGATTCGCAGGCCGAGCAAAGGCAGCAGCACCGGCTCGACATCGACGCCGGGCCATCGCTTCCAGCTCGGTCACGAGCATATGCGCCGCGACGGCCTCGCTGTCGATTAACACGCCATCGCAATCGCAGATCAGGAGGCGATCTTCGAGGCTTGCGTCTCGGGATAACGTAAGAGTCACAAGAGCGCCCTCACTTCACTGCGCCAAACGTGAGACCGCGCACGAGCTGCTTCTGCGAGACCCATCCGACGATGAAAATCGGCGCGACCGCCAGCAACGAGGCTGCGGAAAGCTTGGCCCAGAACAAACCTTCCGGACTCGAATACGACGCAATGAACACCGTCAGCGGCACAGCATTCGAATTCGACAGATTGATGCTCCAGAACGCCTCGTTCCACGACAGAATGATCAGCAGCAATCCAGTCGATGCCAGTCCGGGCAGCGCCATCGGCATGAGCAGATAGACAGACGATCTCCTGCCATGTCGTCGCGCCATCGATCCGCCCTACCTCGAGAATGTCCTTCGGCACTTCGTTGAAGTACGTGAAGGCCATCCACACGGCAATCGGCAGATTGATGAGCGTGTAGATGATAAATAATCAGGCCGCTCACCGTATCCAGCAGCCCGCTGTTCTTCCACAACAGATAGATGGGTACGAGCACGCCGACGGATGGCATCATTTTCGTCGAGAAAAAGCGACTGCGTTTTGCGCGTCGGGAAGAAGGCCATGGCGTAGGCGCAGGGCACGGCGAGGATCATGCACAGCACCGTGACGCCGATCAAGATGTAGATCGAGCAGCGCAAAGCCGAAGTAATTGCTGCGCGCGAACACTTCGCGGAAGCTGTCCAGCGTCGGCGTGAAAAACAGCGACGACGAGTACGCCTGCTGCTCCGTCTTGAACGCGGTGATGGTCATCCAGAAGATCGGGAAGAACAGCAGTATCGACACGATCCACGCGATGATCACCGGCACGATGTTCTTCACATGATCGCCCGCGGTCTTGGCGGGTTCTCCAGAAGCGGCTTGCGTGCTCATGAGTCGTACTCCCCTTTGAGGTTCTTCGCCAGCATGCGCACGAGGAAGAACGCGACGATATGCGCCAGAATGCCGCCCGCCGATGCAAGGCCGACGTCGAACTGTTGCAGGCCCAGCGCATAATATCAGGTACGACAGATTTGTGGTCGCGGTGCCGGGGTGGCCGCCAGTCGTCGTGTAGATTTCCGCGAAGATCGACAGCGGAAAAATGGTTTCCATCATCACGACGGCAATCGCAGCTTCAAATGCGGCAGCGTAATGTAGAAGAACATCGTGAACGCGCCCGTGCCGTCGATCTTCACCGCTTCCTTCTGCTCCTGATCGAGCGATTGAATCGCCGTGAACAAAATAAGGAACGCGAACGGCAGCCACTGCCACGCGACGATGACGATCACCGCGAACAGCGGATAGTCCGCGAACCAGTCGATCGGCTGCATACCCATCTAAAACGCATCAGGCCGGCGATCAGGCCGTACACTGGATGCAGGATCATGTTCTTCCAGATCAGCGCGGAAACCGTCGGCATCACGAAGAATGACGCGATAACCAGCAGCCGCGCGATACCCTGCCCCAGAAACTTGCGGTCGAACAGCACGGCGAGCAGCACGCCGCCGATCACCGTGATCGCCAGCACCGAGATGATCAGCGTCAGCGTGTGGCTGATGGACAGCCTGAACGCCGGATCCGTGACGAGGAACTCGAAGTTGTCGAGACCCGCGAAGCCTTTGACATCGGGATTCAGCAGATTGAAGCGCGAGAACGAAAACCAGATCGTCATCGCCAGCGGAATGGCCATCCACAGGAACAGGAGGCCGGTCGATGGCATGATCAGCCAGCGCACCGACTTCGCGCGGCGTTTGTCGCGCTAGGCGGCAGAATCCTGCACGCGGTCGGTGAAGGGGATTCAGTTGACTCATCGTATCACCCTCGATGATGCTAGCGGGCCGCCCAGTTACTACGCAGCGGCCCATGTGCTGCATGGATTACTTCTGATAACCGGCTTGCTTCACGGCGAGATCCGCCGCCGCGTTGGCCGCCTTCAGCGCGTTATCCACGCTCGTCTGGCCCGCGACGACACCCGCGATCGACTGGCCGACCACCGTGCCAAACGACGGAACTCCGGAATGCCGACGAACTGGACGCCGGTGTACGGCACCTTGTACAGCGTGGCGTCGTTCGGATCGGCGGTTTCGATCGCCTTCAGCACGAAGTCGCCGAACGGCGCGGCTTGCTTGTATTCGGGGCGTGCATAGGTCGACTTACGCGTGCCCGGCGGCACCGACGCCCAGCCTTCGTCCTTGCTGACCATTTTGATATGTTCCTTCGACGTCGCCCACGCGGCGAACTTCTTTGCGGCGTCCTGCTGCTTCGACATCTTCGGGATGGCGAACGACCACAACCACAGCCAACGCGAACCCTTCGGCGTAACAGCGACCGCGGCCGCGAAACCGATCTTGTCCGGCACCTGCGATTGCGCCTTGTTGTACAGCATGCCCGCGGCGACCGTGGCATTGATCCACATGGCGCACTTGCCGGACGACATCAGCGTGAGGTTTTCGTTGAAGCCGTTCGAGCTGGCTCCCGGCGGGCCGTCGTTCTTCAGCAGTCGGAGTAGAATGTCACCGCCTTCTTCCATTCCGGCGTGTCGATCTGCGCTTGCCACTTCTCGTTGAACCACTCGCCGCCGTACGTGTTCACGACCGTCGATACATACGCCATGTTCTCGCCCCAGCCCGCCTTGCCGCACAGACAGATGCCGTACTGGCCTTTGGACTTGTCGGTGAGCTTGTCGGCGAACTGCTTGATTTGGTCGTAGGTCGGCTGAATCCGGCATCTTCAGTTCAGACCGGCCGCCTGGAACAGATCCTTGCGGTAATACGTCATCGAACTTTCGACATAGAACGGCAGCGCGTACAGCGTGCCGTTGTACGACAGACCATCGCGCGCGGTCTTCACCACATCGTCGAGATCGTAGGGCAGGCCGGTCATGGGCGAGAGCTAACCGTGCTTGCCCCACTGCGGCGCATCATACGTGCCGATGGTCACCACGTCGAACTGGCCACTGTTGGTGGTGATGTCGGTCGTGGCGCGCTGGCGCAGCATGTTTCCTTCGAGAATCACCCAGTTCAGCTTGATGTCCGGATTGGCCTTCTCGAACGCAAGCGACAGCTTCTTCAGCTCGATGATGTCCGGGTTGTTCAGAGTGGCGTGGTTGATGATCGCGGCACTCATCGTGGCCGGTGCGATCACGGCACCCGCCGCGAAGACAGATGCGATGTCGGTGAGCGCAAGCTTCGCGGTCGGACGGGCTCGGACGATGCGCTGGATTTGTTTCATCTTGGTGCGTCTCCTTTTTGTTGACGCGCGTACCGCGGGCCTGAAAATTGTGCTTGCCTGCAGCCATGATGACCGCTTCCCTTCGGGTCGGCCTGGTTTTTGATTCGTTTTTCGATGAAGCCGTGCGTTTTCGCATGATGTCGATGCGACTCCGTTTCACTTCACTATAGACGGTGCTTCCAATGCTGCAAGCGAGAGCGTTCAGCTCATCATCCAGTTGTCGCCATCGACATTGAGCGTCTGCACGGTGCTGTAATCCGCATTCGCCGATGCCAGGAACAGCGCCGCGCCGGTCAGATCGTCTGGCAGGCCCATGCGGCCGAGCGGCACTTCCTCGCCCAAGAGCCGCTTCTTCTCGCCGATGGGCCGGTTCTCGTAGCACGCAAAAGAGCGCATCGACGTCCTTCCACATGGGCGTGTCGATCACGACCGAGCAATGCCGTTCACGGTTGATATGATCTTTCGCCAGCGCGAGCGCCGCCGACTGCGTATAGCTGATGACGGAGGCCTTGGTCGCGCAGTAATGCAACACGAGCGCCGCGCCGTCCGGCCTGCGACGACATATTGATGATCTTGCCGCCGCATCCCTGCTCGACCATGCGGTGGACGACGGCCTTAAAGAACATGCCTTTGACGTTGACCGCGTAGAGGCGGTCATAGACGTCCCAGGATTCATCGAGGATCGGGCGCATATCGAACAGCGCCGCGTTATTGAACAGAATGTCGATGCCACCGAAGCGCTCGACCGCACGCGCGACGATCATGTCGATGTCTTCGCACTTCTCGTGACGTCCGCCTTGAGCACCAGCACGCGGTCAGCCACATCCCGATAGGTTTGCGCCATAGTCCGCGTCATTCTTCACATCGACGACGACTTTCGCGCCTTCATCGAGATAACGCCGCGCTACCGCCTAGCCGATTCCACTGGCAGCGCCCGTGACGACAGCCACCTTGTCTCTCAGAGTCTCACGCTGATGTCTCAGATTTCTTGACAATCACCCGGTTCACATGTGAGCGAACGCTCTGCGCATGAACAATTGCTCTATTTTTTTTTGGCCGAATGATCGGCGTTGCGCCGGGTTGTGTCAAGGCGGGGAAACAAGGTTTTTGTGGTACGGCGCGAAAGAAAGTCAGGGGCAAAACGCAACCTTCCGACGCAATTTTCATTCTCCGACGCGCGCTTCTTCCGATTGGGCGAAGATGCAGAATCGAATGATACGTTATATCATCGCCGGATTCAGTCAAACACATGCGCCACCTTCGCCGGTGGCTGAACCGAGATGACCGCATCCGTCGAAACCATGCTCGCCCGTGCCGAAGCCTTAGCCGGTGAGCGCAGCCTGGCGCTCACGCCCTTGCGCCGCCAGGTCTATGAACTCGTGCTGAAGGCGCACAAGCCGATCGGCGCGTACGATCTCATCGATGCGATGGAGCCGCAGCGCGGCGCACGCGTGCCGCCCACGACCATCTATCGCGCGCTCGACTTTCTGGTCGAGAACGGGCTCGTGCATCGCATCGAATCGAAAAATGTCTTCGTCGCCTGCTGCGATGTCGGCAAGCCGCACGCAAGCCAGTTCCTCATCTGCGACGAATGCGGCGCCACGCTCGAAATCCAGGGCAAGGAAGTCGCGTCGTCGCTGTCGGCGAGTCCGCCCGCGCATGGCTTTCAGGTACGGCATCAGGTCGTCGAACTGAGCGGACTGTGCGGCGATTGCCAGAAGAAGCATCGCGCGAAGCACGACGCATAAGAAAGAAAGCACGCCATGAAACCAATCAGAGGAAACCGATGAAATTCGTGCACGTCCTGACTTGCTTCGCTATCGCCTTGGGCTTCTGTGATGCCGCCAGCGCGCAATCCACGCGCATTCCCGTCGTCGCGGCGGAAAACTTTTATGGCGATGTCGTCCGCCAGCTCGGCGGCGATTACGTGCAGGTCACGAGCATCCTCAGCAATCCGGACGACGACCCGCATCTGTTCGAAGCCAGCCCGAAGACCGCGCGCGCGCTCCAGCACGCGGCGCTGATCGTCTACAACGGCGCGGATTACGATCCGTGGATGGACAAGCTACTCGGCGCGTCAAAGGGGAACACGAAGCGCACAGTGATCGTCGCAGCGCAACTCGTCGATAAGAAGAGCGGCGACAATCCGCACCTCTGGTATGACCCGAAGACGATGCCCACGGTCGCCAGGGCCGTCAGCGAATATCTCGTCAAGACCGATCCCTCGCACAAGAGCGATTACGACGCGCGCCTCGCCACGTTCCTCGATGCGCTGAAGGCCATCGATACGCGCGTGTCCACTTTGAAGTCGCACTACAAGGGCGTGCCCGTAACCGCAACGGAACCGGTGTTCGGCTACATGGCCGACGCCATCGGCTTCGAGAGATGCAACGAGCACTTCCAGCTCGCCGCGATGAACGAGACCGAACCGAGCGCAGCGGATATCGCCGCCTTCGAAAAAGACCTGCGCGAGCGCCGCGTGCACGTGCTGATCTATAACAGCCAGGCGACCGGCCCGATGACCAGGCGCATGCTCGCCATCGCCAAGGAAGCGCATGTGCCGAGCATTAGCGTGACGGAGACGCTGCCCGCCGGCAAGACCTTCCAGCAATGGCAGCTTCTGCAACTCAACAACCTCGCAGACGCCCTGCAAGGATGGCAATCGAAATGAGCAGGACGGAGCCCGCCGCGCTCGAAATCGATCGCGTGACGCTGGAACTCGGCGGCCGCGCAATTCTCAACGATGCGAGCTTCACAGTCCGCAACGGCGAGTTCATCGGCGTGCTCGGGCCGAATGGCGCGGGCAAAACCACGCTGATGCGCGCACTGCTCGGACTGTTACCGGCCGCGTCGGGTTCCATTCGCGTGCACGGCGAAGCGGTCGTGCGCGGCAATCCGTCGATCGGCTATATGCCGCAGATTCGCAGCGGCCTGGCGAACCGGCGTGTTTTAGGACGCGATTTCGTGGCGATGGCCGCGAACGGGCATCGCTGGGGATTGCCGCCTCGAAATGCTTCGGTGCGTCATGATGTCGAGCGCGTGCTCGAACTCGTCGGCGCTCAGCAACTCGCTACGCGCCCGCTGTCTGAACTGTCAGGCGGCGAGCGTCAGTGCCTGCTGCTCGCGCAATGCCTGCTCGGCAATCCGCATCTCTTATTGCTTGATGAACCGCTCATCAGCCTCGATCCGCGTCATCAGACCGGCGTCATCGAACTGGTGCGGCGCGTGCAACGTGAGTTGCACATCACCGTATTGTTTTCCGCGCACGAGCTGAACCCGCTGCTCAATTTGCTCGATCGCGTGCTGTATCTCGGCAACGGGCGCGCGGCGCTCGGCACCGTCGATGAAGTCATCTCCAAGCCCGTGCTCTCCAAACTCTACGGCTCGCCCATCGACGTGATGCGCGTGAATGGCCGCATCTTCGTCATGTCGGGCGATGTCGAAATCGACAAGCTGGATCACGCGCACGAGGAAGGCGACGAGCATGCGCATGAACATGAGCATGACCACGGTCATCACCATAGTCACGAGAAGTAACAATGTTTGAATACGACTTCATGGTCAACGCATTCGCGGCGTCGGGGATTGTCGCGATGCTATCAGGAATCGTTGGCTATTTTCTGGTGATGCGCGGGCAGACTTTCGCCGGTCACGCGCTGTCGCACGTCGGCTTCACGGGCGCGACCGGCGCCGTGCTGCTCAGCCTGCCGCCGATCTGGGGCATGGTCGGCTTCACGCTGATGGCGGGCGTCGGTATGGGCGCGCTCGGCGAAAAGCTTTCCGGGCGCGATGTGGCCATCGGCGTGATTCTGTCTTTGTCGCTCGGTTTCGGTTTGCTGTTTCTGCACTTCTTCACCGCGTATGCAACGCAGGCGAGCGCTTTGCTGTTCGGCAATGTGCTGGGAGTTAGTCATCAGATGCTTGGCGTGCTAGCGGGGCTGGCGGTGGTGAGTCTCGGTGCGCTGGCGTTCATCATGCGGCCTTTGATGTTCGCATCGCTTCAGCCGGAACTGGCGGAAGCCAAGGGCGTGTCGCTGCGGCTCGTGTCCGTGCTATTTCTGGCTATCACCGCGCTGGCGGTGGCGGCGTGCACGCAGATCGTCGGCGTGCTGCTCGTGTTCGCGCTGATGGTTGGGCCCGCCGCCGCTGCGCAGAATGTGACGACGCGCCTGTCGTCGGGTCTGGTGCTGGCTGCGCTGTTCGCGCTCGGGCAAGCGTGGATCGGCCTCGTGCTCGCGTATTACACCGACTGGCCGACGAGCTTCTGGATCACCACGCTCGCTGCGTTGGTCTACGGCGCGAGTTTGCTCGGACGGCGCGCCAACTGAACCTGAAGCGCGCCAGCGACTTCCTTAATCACGTCATCCCACTCACCCACGCGCGTCTGCCTGAAAAGCCGCGCGTTCGGATACCACGGCGATGAATCGCCGCCGCGATACAGCCATCGCCAGCAGCCGTCGTAGCGCGACAGAATCCACACCGGCTTGTTCAGCGCGCCCGCCAGATGCGCGACCGAGGTATTGACCGTAATCATTAGTCTACTTATTAACCAATGAAATTGTACCTATCTAAAGGTGCATGGGCAAAATGAATCTGAGTGAAGTCGAGCGCGAAGAACTGCTGTCGATGCAGCGCAGCCGAACTATGGCCGTTGGCCAGGTGAGGCGAGCGCGGTTGATCCTGCTGCTCGACGAAAGGGCCTCGCGCGGGGCGATCATGAACGAATTGCGATGCGATTCGCGTTTCATTACCACATGGCAAACCCGTTTTGCCAGTGAGCGTCTGGCGGGCCTGTACGGCAGGCACCCGGGTCGTGTGCCACGCTGGGATTTGGCGCGGCTTGAAGCGCGAGTGCTCGACTACACGCTGCGGCGCAAACC
>LELG01000071.1 GCA_001045575.1 Candidatus Burkholderia pumila | reverse complement strand
CAGTGGGCAGTTGCTCAACAGCGTGCTGAACCTTGCTTACTTTGATCAACTGGGCGTCCCTCGACTCTCATAACCTCAACTCAACTTCCCGAACCGCCCGGTGCGGACCCCCATGCCGGGTAGTGTGCCAGAGGCACGGCCTTACGGCCGTCCCCTATGCCGATCCCTTATTTTTTAGACGTAGCCGCAGGAGAACCAGAATGGCCCCGCACAATACCGATGATGTCCGTATCCGTGAGCTGAAAGAACTGACGCCGCCCGCGCATTTGATCCGCGAGTTTCCTTGTGCTGAGCCTGTGTCCGAGCTGATCTATAACGCGCGGCAGGCGATGCATCGCATTCTGCATGGGATGAATGATCGGTTGATTGTGATTATCGGGCCTTGTTCTATTCATGATCCTAAGGCGGCGCTTGAGTATGCTTCGCTCCTGGTTGAGCAGCGTAAGCGGTTTGTCGGGGAGCTTGAGATTGTCATGCGCGTGTACTTCGAAAAGCCGCGCACCACGGTCGGTTGGAAGGGGCTGATTAATGATCCGTATATGGATAACAGCTTCAAAATCAACGATGGCTTGCGTAAGGCGCGTGAGCTGTTGATGAATATCAATGAGATGGGGCTGCTGGCTGGCACGGAGTATCTCGATATGATTAGTCCGCAGTACATCGCGGATTTGATTTCCTGGGGGGCGATCGGGGCTCGGACTACTGAGTCGCAGGTTCATCGGGAATTGGCTTCGGGTCTCTCCTGCCCTGTTGGGTTCAAGAATGGTACTGACGGAAATGTGAAGATCGCTGTGGATGCGATTAAGGCGGCGTCTCAACCTCACCATTTCTTGTCGGTTACTAAGGGCGGCCATTCTGCGATTGTGTTGACCGCTGGTAATGAGGATTGCCACATCATTCTGCGCGGTGGTAAGACGCCTAATTATGATGCGGCTAGTGTGGATGAGGCTTGTAATGATATCGGGAAGGCTGGATTTGCTGCGCGGTTAATGATTGACGCGAGTCATGCTAATAGTTCTAAGAAGCATGAGAATCAGATTCCGGTTTGCGAAGACATCGGTCGTCAACTCGCTGTTGGTGATGAGCGGATTGTGGGGGTGATGGTTGAATCGCATCTTGTTGCGGGAAGGCAGGATTTGGTTGAGGGGCATGAGTTGACTTATGGGCAGAGTGTTACGGATGCTTGTATTGGGTGGGAGGAGAGCATGACTGTACTTGACGGCCTCGCAGAATCCGTGAAGCAGAGACGAGTTATCAGACGCGGCGGCAATTGATTCAAGTGTGTTGCGGAAGGCCAAGGACTGGCTTTCCGCGGCAAAATGGCATTAATTGATCACGAACACGCTTGTGCTACGAGCAAAGGGCTCGCTCGAACCCCAATACATCCATCGAGCGCTTCTTTTTTATTAACAGACCTGATCAGAAAATAGATTATATATCTGTTTCTACCACTAAACCGTCCGATAGCCGTCGTTGATGTTAGAAACATTGGATCCACGATCCATTCGATTCTATATTTTTATCAAGTGATAAAGAAGAACTGCTTTGGTATCACTTGTTAATCGGTATCTTCGGGCCCTTAGCGGGGTTGAGCCAGAAAATTACGCATAAGTTCCTTTATTCGCCTTCAAGGCTTCGTAACTACGCAACATAAGCTCATTGAAGTTTAAAAAAACGCCCGCGTTCTCAAATTTTTTTGAGGAGCAATCTATATATAGTGCTCGCCCTCTCTATGATTTACGTAATCAAAAAGGTAACGACCGCCGGACATATTGCTCTGGACGAACTTCTGATCGAACGCCCCATCACCGTCCAAGATTCCAGTGCGTTTTAAACGTGACGTACAGGTGGTTTCCGGAATAAAACAGAAAACCCTGATACATAGCCCTTCAATTCTTCTCAAATTAATATAGTCTATGGCATTGTCATCAATCGCAATGGTCTGCGCAGATCTTTCCACGTTCGCCATTGCCACCTGAATCTCCCAACTTCGCTTGGCACGTCTTAATTGACGCTCATTCAGCCACAGCGTTAAGCCGCCACGATAAGCTAGATCATGATCGCTCGCACAAAGCACGATCAGATTATCGTACTGGTTATCTTGCGTCTCCTCATAGGGGACGATGTGATGCAGAACGTAAGCGTGGCTCTCTGTATCTTTGCAAGCATTACAGATAAAATTACTTGGCTCAAGAAGAAGTTGAATGTCCAGATTGTCAATGGCTTTGCGCTTCACCGCTTGTCTCAAAAATTGCGCTTGCTCTTCGGTCAAATTGTAGAATTCGACTAGCTCGCTGATACTTAAGGCTCGGACTCGACCAACGGTGAGTCCACGTGACTGAACGCTAAGTGCTAGGTCCGATGGGACACCGTAGTTTATGAAAGTTGAATCGCTCATTTAACAACCAAGTTTTTGATAAACAGTAAAAATCACTTAACAAATAAGCGATAAGTACAACCCGTCTCGTCCTGTGCTTATCATACATGGCGTGAGCTGTTGCCCTTTGTCAGAATTGGAATGCCCCAATTTAGTCTATTTCTTCTAAAACTAGCATGAATCTAACTGCGACCGTGGGCCCAAAGTACATCCGTGCCTCCATCCGCTCGATTCAGCACTCTCGCCAACACGAACAACAAATCCGACAACCGATTCACATACCGCCTCGGCGCCTCATTAACCCCAGCGGCATCCACCCTCCCAAGCGCCACAATAACCCGCTCGGCCCGCCGACAAATCGTCCGCGAAACATGCGCCAAAGCCGCCCCCCGCGATCCACCCTGCAAAATAAACTCCTTCAACGGCGACAGCTTGTACTCCTCAAGCCAGGCATCGAGCTGAGCCAGATGCGATTCGGCGATCATCGAATGCCCGGGAATCGACAATTCGCCGCCGAGGTCGAACAGATCGTTCTGAATTTGAGTCAAAGCAGAGCGCACATCAGAAGGCATCGGCTCACAGAGCAAAACGCCGATAGAAGAGTTCAGCTCATCCACATCCCCGATCGCGGCGATCCGCGCATCGTCTTTCCCTACACGTCGGCCATCGCCGAGGCCGGTGGTCCCGTCATCCCCGGTACGCGTTGCGATTTTGCTCAGCCGATTGCCCATCATCCCCTCCGCATAAAAAAGCCATTATTCACCGAAGTCGGACCCCCAACAGCCGGGCCTCGCATCATCAGCGTAAAATGAGATAAGTATAAAAAATCCGCAACCTACGTACCCACACGCCTACCGGCGCGCGCTTTCGCGGCGATGTATAACGCATCGCAATCACGCGAAGGCCAAAAAACGGAGACGAACCCGTGAACCACCCCGCCGAACACATCGCGATCCAACAAGCGTGCCGCCCTTTCCCTAAAGCGCTGCTGCAAGCATTCGCAGACCGCGTCAGCACCTTACAGACAGTTAGTTAGAGAACAAGAACACCACGGCCGCGACGAATCTCCCTTCGACCCGCAGTTACCGGACGCAGTGGTCTTCGCCAGAAGCACGGAAGAGGTTCAAACGATCGTCAAATTCTGCGCCGAACACGACACGCCGATCATCCCCTACGGCAACGGCTCGTCGCTCGAAGGGCATTTGCTCGCGGTGCAAGGCGGCGTTTCGATCGATCTGTCGGAGATGAAGAACGTCATCTCGATTAACGCAGAAGACTTCACAGTCACAGTAGAACCCGGCATCTCCCGCAAGCAACTCAACGAAGCGCTGAAAGACACCGGCCTCTTCTTCCCGATCGATCCCGGCGCCGACGCCAGCATCGGCGGCATGACGGCAACGCGCGCCTCCGGCACCAACGCTGTCCGCTACGGCTCCATGCGCGAAAACGTCCTCGCGCTGACCGTCGTACTCGCGGATGGCCGCATCATCAAAACCGGCACGCGCGCGCAAATCGTCGGCAGGCTACGACCTGACGCGGCTTTCGTCGGCTCGGAAGGCACGCTCGGCGTCATCACCGAAATCACCGTGCGGCTCTATCCGCAGCCCGAAGCCATTTCCGCCGCCATCTGCGCTTTCCCGTCGATGGGCGTGCTGTGCGCGCCGTCATCGAAGCCATTCAGATGGGCGTGCCCATTGCGCGTGTCGAGTTCGTCGACAAGCTCGCGGGCCAGGCCATCAACAAGCATTCGAATCTGACGCTGCGCGAATCGCCGATGCTGCTCTTCGAATTCCACGGCACCGAATACGGCGTCAAGAAAAAGGCGCAGACCGTGCAGGACATCACCGCGCAGAATCAGGGCACGGATTTCGAATGGGCATCACGTCCAGAAGACCGCAGCCGTCTCTGAAACGGGCGCCACAGCGCCTTCTTTGCCATGCTGCAACTTCAAGCCCGGCTGCCGCGCCATCATGACCGATGTCTGCGTGCCCATCTCTCGTCTCGCGGAATGCGTCACCGAAACGGAGCAGGATCTGTTGAAGTCGTCGCTGCCGTGTCCGATCGTCGGTCATGTCGGCGATGGCAATTTCCACGTCGCCATGTTGCTCGATCCGAACAAGCCCGAGGAAATGGAAGAAGCGGAAAGCATCAATCACCGCATCGTGTCGCGGGCGTTGAAGATGGGCGGCACGTGTACCGGCGAGCACGGCATCGGGCTGCACAAGATGGGCTTTCTGATCGAAGAGCATGGCGCCGCGTACGGTATCGACGTGATGAGCTCCCATCAAGCATGCGCTCGATCCTAAAAACATGGGGAAGATCTTCGCGTTCGAAGCCTGATAGCATCGGGTAAGCCATCCGAAAGAGCGCATAAGCGCCAGGCAAAACGGAGTAGACATGAATGCACCGGACGAAATCAGGCACGAGCAACTGTCGCAGAACAAGCCGAACGTCGAAGCGGAAGACCTGACGGAAGATCAGATCGCCGTGCATCAGTGCGAAGTCGTGCAGGCGCTGATGGCGGTGTTGCCATCGCACTGTCTGCTCTACCGCGACGAAGACACCGCCGCCTATCGCCGTCTTCCGCTCGCGGTCGTGTTACTGGAAACCGAAGCCCAGGTGCAGCGCGTCGTGCAGATTTGCGCGCGTCTGAATGTGCCGATCTTGCCGCGCGGCGCGGGCACTGGCCTCTCCGGTAGCGCGATGCCTATTCGCAATGGCATCGTGCTGTCGCTCGCGCGCTTCCCCAAAATCATCAAGTCGATCCGTATGCGCGCACCGCTACCGTGCAGCCCGGCGTGCGCAATCTCGCCATCTCAGAGGCCGCCGCGCCTTACGGGCTCTATTACTCGCCCGATCCGTCGTCGCAGATTGCATGCACCATCGGCGGCAATGTCAGCGAGAGAATTCGGGCGGCATGCATTGTCGTGCATTGTCTCAAGTACGGCCCCTCACGTGTCATAACGTGCTGCGCGGGCGCGCGGTGACCATCGATGGCGATGTCGTTGAATTCGGCTCTCTCGTGCCCGATGCGCCCGGCCTCGATCTGCTCGCCGTGCTGATCGGCAGCGAAGGCATGTTCGCCATCTATCGTAACGGAAATCGTCGTCAAGCTGATTACGAAGCCGCAGACCGCGCAGGTCATCATGGCGAGCTTCGACGATGTCGTGAAAGGCGGCAACACTATCGCGGCGGGCATCATTCCCGCCGGCCTTGAAATGATGGACAAACCCGCGACACGCGCGGTCGAACAGTTCGTGAACGCGGGCTACGATCTCGATGCCGCCGCCATTCTGCTCTACGAGTCCGACGGCACGCACGATGAAGTCGCCGAGGAAATCGTCCGCATGACGGCGGTGCTGCGCGAGCATGGCGCGTTGCGCATCCAGATTTCGCGGTCGGAAAACGAGCGGCTCAAGTTCTGGTCGGGACGCAAGAACGCGTTCCCCACCGCTGGCCGCATTTCGCCCGACTATTCATGGACGGCACAGTGCCGCGCCGGTCCATCGGGCCGCTGTTGAAGCGCATCGAAGACTTGGAAAAGAAGTACGCCTTGCGATTGCATTAACGTGTTCCATGCGGGTGATGGCAACATGCATCCGCTCATTCTCTTCAACGGCAACGATCTCGACGAATGGCATCGCGCGGAGGCGTTCGGCTGCGACATTCTCGAAGCATGCGTCAAACTGGGCGGAACGGTCACGGGCGAGCATGGCGTGGGCATCGAAAAGATCAATTTGATATGCGTCCAGTTTTCGCCCGAGGAGCGCGATGCGTTCTTTGCTGTGAAGCGCGCGTTCGATCCGCCCGGTTTTCTCAATCCCGATAAAGGCATCCCGACGCGCGCCCGCTGCGCCGAGTACGGCAGGATGCCTGTGAGCCGCGGGTTGCGCCGCATCCTGACTTGCCGCGTTTTTAGAAAGCAAAAGAAGGTTCCGCTATCCACGTTTCACCGGATATTGCTCCGTTAAGCGGTTAGTACAATCGACCGGACAGCCGTCTATCTTGAGAGCGAGAGCGGGACATCATGGAACAGGAGAACATCGTCGCTGGCTGGTCGGAGAGGATTGCGCGAGCCGCGAGCGGCGCGCTGCTGCGCATTCGCAGCGGCGGCACGAAGGACTGGTAGGGGCGCGAGATTCTCGATACACGGGCGTTTAGCGGCATCGTCGCGTACGATCCGGCGGAACTCGTCATCACCGCGCGCAGTGGCGCGCCGCTGGCTGAGATCGAAGCGAAGCTGCGCGAACACAATCAGATGTTGCCGTTCGAGCTGCCGCATTTCGGGCGCAGCGCGACGCTGGGCGGCTGCATCGCCGCGGGTCTCGCCGGGCCGCGACGCGCCTGGACCGGCTCGCCACGGGACTTCGTGCTTGGCGCGGTCGTCATGAACGAGCACGGGCAAGTGCTGCATTTCGGCGGACAAGTGGTGAAGAATGTCGCCGGTTACGATGTCTCGCGGCTGCTGGCGGGATCGCTCGGCACGCTCGGGCTGATTCTACAATTGTCGATCAAGATGTTGCCGCACCCGGTTGCCGAAGCCACGCTCAAGTTCGACATGCACGCGACCGATGGCGTGCGCAAGCTCAACGGCCATCCGTTGCCGATCACCGGCAGCGCGTGGCGCGACGGCACGCTGGCGCTGCGGTTGGCAGGCGCCGAAGCGGGGCGGTAAAGACCGCGCGCAATACGCCGCTCGGCGGCGAAGTGGTCGATGCGGTCGAAGCGGATTGCTTCTGGATCGGCATGCGCGAACAGACGGATCCGTTTTTCGCGGTGATCGAGCCGCGCTCGGCGCTGTGGCAGCTCGCGCTGCCATCGATTGCGGAGCCACTGCATCTGCCCGGCGCGCAGTTGATGGAATGGGGCGGCGCGCAGCGCTGGTGGATAACGGACACCGATCCGCAAACCGTGTGCATCAGCGCAAAGCAGGCCGGCGGCCACGCGACGATTTTCCGCGCCGGCTCCGCCTACGATCGCAACGCGGGCGTGTTCACGCCGCTGCCGGCGCCGCTGATGAAGATGCTCGCAGCCTGAAAGCGGCGTTCGACCCGGCCGCATCTTTAATCGCGTGCGTCTCTATCCCGACTTCTAGCAAGCCAGCCAACGAGAACCAAGCGATGCAAACCAATCTCGCTGACTTCATCCGCAGCACCGCAGACAGCGACGAAGCCGATTCCATTCTGCGCAAGTGCGTGCATTGCGGCTTCTGCACGGCGACGTGTCCGACGTATCAATTGCTCGGCGACGAACTCGACGGACCTCGCTGCCGAATCTATCTGATGAAGCAGATGCTTAAAGGCGCGCCCATCACACGCAGCACGCAACTGCACCTGGATCGCTGCCTGACATGCTGAAATTGCGAGAGCACGTGTCCATCGGGCGTGCAGTACAGGTAACTCGTGGAGATTGCCCGCAAGGTCGTCGAAGAGAAAGTCGAACGGCCGATGGGCCAGCGCCTGCAACGCCGTCTGTTCGCCAGTCCCCTGCCGAACAGCACGATCTTCACGCCCACAATAAAGCTCGGGCAGCAGTTCCGGGGGCATTCTGCCGCGCAAGTTGCGCGCGAAGATTCCAGTGCCCGAAAAGCCGCTCGCGCCGCCGATCGCGAAGCAAGAACGCAAGATGCTGATGCTCTCCGGCTGCGTGCAACCCGCGATGATGCCCAACGTCAACACGGCCACCGCGCGCGTGTTCGATGCGCTCGGCGTCGAAATCGTGACCGCGTTGGACTCGGGCTGTTGCGGCGCGATCCGCCTTCACCTCAGCTACAACGACGACGTGCGCAACAATATCGACGCGTGGTGGCCGTATGTGGAGAACGGCGTCGAGGCCATCGTGATGAACGCGTCGGGTTGCGGCGCGACGGTGAAGGAGTACGCCCATCTGCTCCGGCACGATCCGAAGTCGCGGAGCAGGCGCAGCGCATCGTCGACATGACGCGCGATCTCGCAAAAATCCTGCCGATGTTCGAAGAAGAACTAACAGCGCTTGCGCGACGGCGAAGTGTGCATACGGTGGCGTATCACCCGCCTTGCACCTTGCAGCACGGGCAGCAGATTCGCGGACGCGTCGAGCAATTGCTGACGGCGCTCGGGCTTGAAGTGTGTTTCCCTGACAGTCATCTTTGTTGCGGATCGGCGGGCACGTATTCCGTGCTTCAGCCCAAACTCTCGTACACGCTGGCGCAACCAGAAGCTCGACCGGCTGGAGAAGACGGAGCCGCAGGTGATTGTATCGGCGAATGTCGGGTGTATCGCGCATTTGCAGAGCGGTACGTCGGTACGTCGACGCCCGTGACGCGCTGGATTCAACTTCTGGAGCATCTCATCTATGGTTGATGCGCTTCGTATATGCTGATAATGGACGGATCGACCTGAGAGTTTCCGAAACATGTCCATTGCCCAACATCTGGAAGAAGTCCGGCAACGCATTGCGAAGGCCTCGCACGATGCTTCGCGCGAGGCCTCGTCCGTGCAATTGCTTGCCGTCTCCAAAACCTTCCCGCCGACGATGTGCGCGCAGCCTTCGAGGCCGGCCAGCGTGCGTTCGGCGAGAATTACGTGCAGGAAGGCATCGCCAAGATCGCGGAACTTGGCGACTTGCGTGGCGAGATCGAATGGCATTACATCGGGCCGCTGCAATCAAACAAGACGAAGGTCGTCGCGGAGCAGTTCGACTGGGTGCATTCCATCGACCGGTTGAAAATTGCAGAACGGCTGTCGGCGCAGCATCCCGAAGGCACGCCCGCGCTGAACGTGTGCATTCAGGTGAACGTGAGCGGCGAGGAATCGAAAAGCGGCGTGTCGCCCGGTGAAGCCGCCGGGCACGCCGTCGCCGCCCTGCCCGGCTTGCGTCTGCGCGGCCTGATGTCGATTCTCGAACCCGCCGGTACACTCAAAGAACAACGCATCCCACATGCGCGCCTGCGCTCATTGATGCACGAACTACAAGCCGATGGCCTTCCGCTCGACACGCTCTCGATGGGCATGTTCGCCGATCTCGAAGCCGCCGTGCTCGAAGACGCGACGATGGTTCGCATCGGCACGGCGATTTTCGGCAAGCGCACTTACAACACCTGACTTTCGAACGAAAACATGAAAATCGCATTCATTGGTGGCGGCAATATGGCCGCGGCGCTCATCGGCGGTCTGATCAAGCGCGGCACGTTCGCCGCGGACATTTACGCCATCGATATCAACGACGAAGCGCGCGCACGCACGGCGCAGCAATTCGGCATAGAAACGGGTGCGTTGATCGACGCGAAGCTCGCGAGTTTCGATGCCGTCGTCATCGCGGTCAAGCCGCAGGTGATGAAAGGCGTGGCCGAAGCGCTCGCGCCGCATCTGTCGAAGCAGACGATCATCAGCATCGCGGCAGGCATTCGCGCGACGGACATTTCGCGCTGGCTCAACGGCTATACGCAGATCGTGCGCACGATGCCGAATAGGCCTGCGCTCATCGGCATGGGCGTGACGGGACTGGCCGCGCTGCCCGGCGTGAGTGAGGAAGCGAAGGCGCTGGCATCGCAAGTTCTGGAAGTTGTGGGCGCCGCCGTCTGGTTCGACGACGAAGCGAAACTCGACGCCGTCACCGCCATTTCCGGCAGCGGCCCCGCCTACGTATTCTATTTCATCGAAGCCATGCAGGAAGCGGCGCGCCAGCTCGGCATGGACGAGGAACAAGGCTGCGCGCTCGCTGTCGCCACCTTCACGGGCGCGGCGCAACTGGCAGCGCAATCCGGCGAACCGGCGAGCGTGCTGTGCGAACGGGTGACATCGAAAGGCGGCACGACGGCGGCGGCGCTGGCAGCCTTCGATGCGCAAGGCGTGAAAGCGGCCATCGTAAAGGGCGCGCTCGCAGCCGAAGCGCGCGCGAAGGAAATGGGCGACGAGTTCGGCGCGGCCTGACGATCAGTAGTGGTATACACCACGCCGTCGCGTTCTTCGGTGTGGTGTTTGAGCGGATCGCGTTCGTGGAACGCCAGCAGGTGTTGTTGCTCACCGAATGGAATTTCTCGTAGTCCAGTTCGGCAAGCACGCGCCTGACCGCGCTTTCGTCGGTCTTCAGCGTTCGACGAACATGATCGGCGCGCGCGATGGAATCGATGCTCACCAGCGGCACGGCCGCGCCTGATGCAGCGTCGTAGGAAATGTTTTGGCCGATCGGTTCCGTGAACTCACGCTGCCTCAATTCCAGACTGCCGAAACTCGCCTAGTAATCCGGCTGCGGAATGACGATCTCGCCCACGGCCTCGCCGAGCGCCGCAAGCTTCGCGCGCGCATTGAGGCAATTATTGATGGCCAGCGTGTAGTACACGACTTCCTGCGCCTCGAAGCTCAGCACGCGACCCCAGCCGTGCATGTGCCGCGCCCATTCCACCGAAACGCCGTTGCCAAAATAACGGCGCCGCAGGGTGAGGATTTTGAGCGCGAAGGCGACTTCGCCCGCGTCGAAGCAAGAGTTCGTGAGAATCTGATAACCGACGCCCATCGCAACATCTCGATCGATGTGGTGATCGTTTCGATTCACGATCATCGTGCCATGATTGGTCGCGGTCAGCACGAAGGCTATCGGGCGCAGAGGAAAAATTCGTTTGCTTAGGAAATTTAATAAAGTCTCCCAGTGTGAAAGTCCACATGCGTTAAGGCAGCGCTCGAAACGTCAAAAATCGAGCATGCTTCAACGCAATTCGAAACGCTCAGCGCATTAGCGCGTAGTACAACGCGATGCCTGCAAAGAGTACGCCGCCTAACCAATTATTATGCCTGAAGGCAGCGAAACACGCCATGCGGTCGCGGTTGCGGATCAGCGCGTAGTGATAGACGGCGCAGGCTGCCGCGCCGAACCAGCCGAGCCAGTAAGCCCATCCAAAGCCAAGCGACAGGCCAATGCCGACGTAGATCGCCAGATAAACCGCATAGCACAGCATGACCGCGGCGACATCGAAACGCCCGAACGTCAGCGCCGACGTGCGAATGCCGATCTTGATGTCGTCGTCACAATCGACCATCGCATATTCCGTGTCGTAGGCGATGGACCAGAACACGTTGGCCATCAGCATGATCCACGCGAGCATCGGCACATGGTCTTGCACGGCGGCGAAGGCCATCGGAATGCCGAAGCCGAACGCGATGCCGAGATACGCCTGCGGAATCGCCAAAAAGCGCTTCATGAACGGATACGAACCCGCGACGAACAGCGCGAACATGGACAGTTCCTTCGTCAGCGTGTTGAGCGGCAGAATCAGCAGAAACGCGACGAGCGCCAGCGCCGCCGCGAGCGCCACGGCTTCCCATGCGCGAATCTTGCCCGATGTGATCGGCCGCTCCGCCGTGCGCTTCACGTGTTTATCGAAGTCGCGGTCGGCGTAGTCGTTGATGGCGCAGCCCGCCGAGCGCATGAGAAGAGTGCCGATGGCGAAGATCACCAGCAGCATCAGCGAAGGCCTCCCGTCAGATGCGATCCACAGCGCGTTGAGCGTCGGCCACAGCAGCAGCAGGCTGCCGATGGGCTTGTCGAGGCGCACGAGGCGCATGTAGAGCGGGAGACGGGCAAGCATGGTCGGAGCCTGTAGCTGAATTTCGCGTTTGGCTATTTTAGATCCAGCCTGAAAAGCAAAAACCCGCGCGGGCGGGATTCTATTCTGCGGGATGCAACTCTGCCAGCTCAAGCCAGTATGGCGCGCAGCATCCATGCAGTCTTTTCATGCGTCTGCATGCGCTGCGTGAGCAGGTTGGCGGTCGGCTCGTCGTTGGCGGTTTCGGTTGCCGGGAAGATTTCGCGTGCGGTGCGCACGACGGTTTCTTGACCTTCGACCCACTGGCGCATCATCTCTTCCGCTGCCGGGCACGCCGTCCGCTTCCGAATGGACGAGAGCTTGGCGAATTCCTTGTAGCTGCCCGGCGCATGCATGCCCAGCGCACGGATACCGTTAGGCGATCAAATCCACGGCGAGCGCGAATTCGGTGTATTGCGTCTCGAACATCAGGTGGAGCGTGTTGAACATCGGCCCCGTGACGTTCCAATGGAAGTTATGCGTCTTCAGGTAAAGCGTGTACGTATCGGCCAGTAGACGGGACGGGGCTTCCGGGCAATCTGCCACGTCACCCTCACGCGATGATGCCGCTCGCCACGACGATCCCATAACCCGCCGCGACGATGCCGAACGCAAGCGCGACCCGCACGCCGCGCGTCGATGCTTCGATGCCGTCTACTGTTTTTCCGATGGTGTTCAATGCTTCGCTCATGATTTTCCTTTTTGCCTGAGGCCGCGCGCCTTTGAATAGAAACGCGCGGCACCGTTAATCCAGATCAGACCGCTTCGGTATCTTCCTCATCGACCTTCTGGCCGAGCTTCGCAAGCGCATCGATGACGCCCTGCGCGTAAGCCGGATCGATACGGCGGAAGTGTTCCACCTGACGCGCAACGATATCCTGCGGCACGCCGAAGATATGCCGCGCGACATTGCCGAACAGACGTTCGCGCTGCGCATCATCGAACAGGGGAAAAACGTGGCCGGCTGGCTGTAGTAATCGTCGTCCTCACGATGATTGAAGCGATGCACCATGCTCGCCGCGAGCGGCGGCTCGCTGGCGTTCGCGTCTTGCGCAAATTCGCCATAGCGGTTCGGCTCGTAGTTCACGCGGCCGCCGAGGTTGCTGTCGGTGCGCATAGCGCCATGGGAGTGGAACGTGTTGGCAATCGGCGCACGCGGCACATTCACCGGAATCTGATGATAGTTGATGTCTAGGCGATAACGCTGCGTATCGCCATACGAGAAAAAGCGGTCCTGCAACAGACGATCCGGCGAGAAGCCGATACCCGGCACCACATTCGCCGGCGTGAACGCGGCCTGCTCCACATCCGCGAAATAGTTCTGCACGTTGCGGTTCAGCTCGATCGTGCCTAACTCCATTGAACCAGATGAAATTGCCCTGGATTCGTCGAGTTGGATCGGAATATTTCCACTTCAGTGGGACAGCCTGCTTGTTGTATTGACGGATGGATGTAGCGCATGAGCTTTTTGTCGAGATCTTT
>LELG01000070.1 GCA_001045575.1 Candidatus Burkholderia pumila | reverse complement strand
CGCACTACTACTATAATCACGACCGCATTAAGCTCAAACTAAAAGGGCTAAGTCCTGTGCAGTACAGGACTTAGCCCAATCAACCCTAGCTCTTTATAAACTGTCCAACTTTACGGGGTCAGTTCAGCAGCGGGGGTGATCTGCGGCAATCCTGCCAGCGCTTACTGCTGCGGCTGACGGGTCGTGCCCACAACTTCAACTTCCACGCGACGATCCGATACGAGGCAGGCGATGAGTTGCTTGCGATTCTTCTGCTGGCAGGAACCCTTCGTGACCGGGTCGCGCTTGCCCTTGCCTTCCGTGTAGATGCGGTTGGCTTCGATGCCCTTGCTGACCAGATAAGCCTTCACAGCTTGCGCACGGCGCAGCGACAGACGATCGTTGTACTTGTCCGAACCGATACGGTCCGTGTAACCTGTTGCAACCACGACTTCGAGGTTCAGCGCGCCGATCTTCGATGCCAGATCGTCAAGCTTTTCCTTACCAGCCGGCTTCAGGACGGCCTTATCGAAGTCGAACAGAGCGTCAGCCTGATAGGTGACCTTCTGCGACTGGATGACCGGCGGCGGAGCGACCGATGCAGCTGGCGTCGGTGCTTGCGCGACCAGCGCGCCATCGCACTTTGCGTTTGCCGTTGCTGGGGTCCAGAATGCGTCGCGCCAGCACAGTTCGTTCGTGCCGTTCATCCACACATACTCGCCCGTACCGTTCACCCAGTTGTCGTTCACAGCTTGTCGCGAAGCCGGTACCGACTGTGCGTAGGCCGATGCAGCCATAACTGCGGTAGCTGCAATGAATGCGAGCTTTGAAAGTTTATTCATAGTTCTCCTCTCGAAATTGAGATTACCGCAGTTTTACTGCGAGCCTGTAGACGAAGACAAGTCATACATTGCTCAAAGTGTAACATTCCCTACGGAACAAAACGCGCTGTGTATAGACTTCGAGCAGTATCTAACTTTGTACGTTGGCATTTTGCCATATCGTTCCCTTGCAACGATAAAAATATCCTCGCACCCCCAAGCGCCCGCAACCTTATGTGGTGCATGCGCAACAAGAAAGGGACAGGAGCGGCGCAAGGCCGCCGAAGGCGCGAAACGTGCGCACTTTTTGTGCCTAAACGTTATCTCCTGCGAATTTTCATCACCGCGTTTTTCCGCAGCAGCAAAACGACGAGGCGGCGATAGCCCGGCTCGATGACGATTTGAAGGATTCGTTCCCGCAGTTTTTGTAAGTAATTATCACGGTGTTCCGCGTTTCGCGATGGGCGTGCACATGGCAGGAGTCGGGCGTCGCCGTGACATAACGCTATGTACACGCCGCGCACCGATCGGGAACACCTCACATGGTAGAATCTCCCGATGCGTTGCGTTCGCAGCGCGTAGAAAAAAAGAAGTGCACTGCGGAAATGCGCTGTCACCGGTTCAACGGGCAGCGTACGGCGTACGCCGGTGACTGGGTTCGGCCAGCTGGCGGGGCTCGCGAAGTTCGCTGGTGCACTGCCGTGTCACCGCTGCACAGTTCAAGACACGGATAATGGATCAATTCGCCAAAGAGACTCTGCCAATCTCCCTTGAGGAGGAAATGCGCCGTTCGTATCTTGATTACGCGATGAGCGTGATCGTCGGGCGTGCGCTTCCCGATGTCCGCGATGGTCTGAAGCCGGTGCATCGCCGGGCGTTGTACTCGATGCACGAGCTGAACAACGACTGGAACCGCGCGTACAAGAAGTCGGCGCGTATCGTCGGCGACGTGATCGGTAAGTACCATCCGCACGGCGACGCATCGGTGTACGAGACGATCGTCCGCATGGCGCAGCCGTTCTCGTTGCGTTACATGCTGGTCGACGGCCAGGGCAACTTCGGTTCGGTCGACGGCGACAACGCCGCGGCCATGCGCTATACCGAAATCCGCATGGCGAAGATCGGTCACGAGTTGCTGGCCGACATCGACAAGGAAACGGTCGACTTCGGGCCGAACTACGACGGCAGCGAAAACGAGCCGCTCGTTCTGCCGGCGCGCATTCCTAATCTGCTGATCAACGGTTCGGCCGGTATCGCGGTCGGCATGGCGACGAACATTCCGCCGCACAACCTGCGCGAAATCGTCGATGTCTGTCTGCATCTGTTGAACAATCCCAAATCGACCATCGACGAACTGATCGAGATCGTGCCCGCGCCGGACTTCCCGACCGCCGGCATCATCTACGGTGTTGCGGGCGTGCGCGACGGTTACCGCACGGGGCGCGGGCGTGTCGTCATGCGCGCGGCCACGCACTTCGAAGAGATCGACCGCGGTCAGCGCATGGCGATCATCGTCGACGAGATTCCGTATCAGGTGAACAAGCGCACGCTGCTGGAGCGCATAGCCGAACTCGTCAACGAGAAAAAGCTCGAATGCATCTCCGATATCCGCGACGAATCCGACAAGTCGGGCATGCGCGTGGTGATCGAACTGAAGCGCGGCGAAGTGCCGGAAGTGATCCTGAACAATCTGTATAAGCAAACGCAGCTTCAGGACACCTTCGGCATGAACCTGGTCGCGCTCGTCGACGGCCAGCCCAAGCTGATGAACCTGAAGGAAATGCTGGAGTGCTTCCTGTCGCATCGACGGGAAGTGCTTACGCGGCGCACTGTATACGAAATGCGCAAGGCGCGGGACCGCGGGCACGTGCTCGAAGGTCTCGCCGTGGCGCTGGCAAACATCGACGAATTCATCGCAATCGTCAAGGCCGCGCCGACGCCGCCTATCGCCAAGCAGGAGTTGATGGCCAAGCCGTGGGATTCGTCGCTCGTGCGCGAGATGCTCACACGCGCCGAGACCGAGGCTTCGGGCGGGCGCATTGCGTATCGGCCGGAAGGGTTGAATCCGGCGTACGGTTTTCAGGAAGACGGACTGTATAAATTGTCCGATGTTCAGGCGCAGGAAATTCTCCAGATGCGCTTGCAACGCCTGACCGGGCTGGAGCAGGACAAGATCGTCAGCGAATATCGTGACGTGATGGCGCAGATCGCCGACTTGCTCGATATCCTCGCGCGTCCGGAGCGTATCCGTCAGATCATCGTCGATGAACTGGGCCAGATTCGCACCGAGTTCGGTGACGACCGCCGCTCACGCATCGAAATGAATGCGACGGAGCTGAACACCGAAGACCTCATCACGCCGACGGACATGGTCGTGACCATGTCGCATTCGGGTTACGTGAAGTCGCAGCCGCTGTCCGAGTATCGCGCGCAGAAGCGCGGCGGGCGCGGCAAGCAGGCGACGCAGATGAAGGAAGACGACTGGATCGACACGCTGTTCATTGCGAACACGCACGATCACATGCTGTGCTTCTCGAATCGCGGCCGCATGTACTGGATCAAGGTCTACGAAGTGCCGCAAGGCTCGCGCAACTCGCGCGGTCGTCCGATCGTCAATATATTTCCGCTGCAGGAAGGCGAGAAGATCAACGTCGTGCTGCCGGTGAAGGAATTCTCGGCGGACAAGTACATGTTCATGACGACGTCACTCGGCACCGTGAAGAAGACGCCGCTGGAAGCGTTCAGCCGTCCCATGAAGAAGGGCATCATCGCGGTCGGATTGGACGAGGGCGATTTTCTGATTGGCGCGGCAATCACCGACGGCGCGCATGACGTTATGCTGTTCTCGGATTCCGGCAAGGCCGTCCGTTTCGACGAAAACGACGTTCGCGCAATGGGCCGCGAAGCGCGCGGCGTGCGTGGAATGCAGCTCGAAAAAGGGCAGCAGGTCATTGCTATGCTTGTCGCGGGCGGCGAGAATCAGTCGGTGCTGACCGCGACCGAAAACGGTTACGGCAAGCGCACACCGATCAACGAATACACGCGTCACGGCCGCGGCACGAAGGGCATGATCGCCATCCAGACGTCCGAGCGGAATGGCAAGGTCGTCGCGGCGACGCTGGTCGAGCCGGAAAGCGAAATCATGCTGATCACCACGTCGGGCGTCCTTATCCGCACCCGCGTGTCCGAGATCCGCGAAATGGGGCGCGCTACTCAAGGTGTTACACTCATCAGCCTTGACGAGGGAACCAAGCTGTCCGGACTGCAACATATCGCCGAAGCAGAGGCTGAAGCCGAACTGCTAGATGGCGATGCAGGCTCGAACGCGTCATCGAACGATTCCGATGCCGGTCCTAACAACACAGAAAACGGAGAAAGCGGCGTCTGATATTTTTTGTGACGCCGTTCTCTCGTAGTCGCTTTTGAAAGCTTGAATTGGTTAAGCTGCGCGACATCGGCTCGTTGCTGGCGTTCTGGCCTCGCATGGAGCGGGGCGAGTACCTCTCCATGCGAGAAGCTGGTCGCCAGTGCCGAACTGGAAATTTTTTAACAGGGAGTAATGATGCACGGATGTTTCAAGCAGTGGATGTTGCTGGCCGCTTTCGTGCCGACTTTCGCGATGGCTCAGTCGCTCCAGAATCAGGCGCCGGCTCAGGCAGCGCCGGCGGCACCGGCCGCAGCAGCACCGGTTGATCCGGCCAAGCAAGCCGCGATCAAGGACCTGCTCGACGCCATCGACGCGCAGAAGCTGGTCGGCGCGATCGGCAACAGCGCGCAGATGCAGTCGAAGCAACTCGTCCCGGCCATCCTGTCGGACGCGCTGTCGGAAAACAAGACGCTGAATGACAAGCAGAAGCAAGCTGCCGTTCCGACGCTGCAAAGGAACGCAGTGCCGAAGCTTGTTGACTCGGCAGGCCAGGTCTTCGCAACCGACGCTTTCCGCAAGGACGCGATGCAAGCTCAGTACGACGCGTACGTGAAGTACTACACGATGGACGAAATCAAGGATTTGGCGACGTTCTACAAGAGTCCGACCGGCCGCAAGTTCATCCAGGTTCAGGACCAGGTTGGCCGCGACGTCGTGAACGGTCTGATGCAGAAGTACATGCCGCAATCGATCCAGGCAACGCGCAAGATGGCCGATTCGGAAGTGGCGAGCGTCAAGCCGAGCGCGAAGTAAGTTCGGGCTGAGTCCGGATCTGCGCCAGCGGGGCCGCGCGCCCCGCGCATTGGCGGGGTTTTCAGGACAGTGCGATATAATGGCTGTTTGCGTGCGAGCGCAAGCAGCCATTTCCTTTTGGGGCGTGAAAACGCGTGAGCGTTTCCCTCTTCGCGCCTGTCATTCAGGATCCTCAGATGCGCGTGTTCAATTTCTCCGCCGGTCCGGCCGCCCTGCCAGAAGAAGTGCTGAAGCAAGCCGCCGATGAAATGCTCGACTGGCACGGCAGCGGTATGAGCGTGATGGAGATGAGTCACCGCGGCGCGGAGTTCATGTCGATCCACGAAGAAGCGCTTATGGATCTGCGCGAGTTACTGAACGTGCCGGCATCGCACCGGATTCTGTTTTTTCAGGGCGGCGGCATCGGCGAAAACGCGATCGTGCCGATGAATTTACTCGGCAGCAAGCAGACTGCGGATTTCGTCGTGACCGGTTCGTGGTCTACGAAGTCCTTCAAGGAAGCGCAGAAGTACTGCACGCCGCATCTCGCGGCCAACGGCAAAACCGAACAAGGTTTCACGCGCGTTCCGGCGTTGAGCGAATGGACGCTGTCCGACGATCCGGCTTACGTGCATCTGTGCACAAACGAAACCATCGACGGCGTCGAAGCGTTCGAGATTCCCGACCTGGGCAACATTCCGCTCGTCGCCGATGCTTCATCTCACATTCTTTCGCGTCCGATAGATATCGCCAAGTACGGCGTGATCTTCGGCGGCGCGCAGAAGAACATCGGCATGGCGGGCGTGACGGTAGCGATCGTGCGTGAAGATTTACTGGATCGCGCGTTGCCCATTTGCCCGTCGGCGTTTGAATGGAAGACCGTCGCCGAAAACAATTCGATGTACAACACGCCGCCGACATACGCGATCTACATCGCCGGCCTCGTGTTTAAGTGGCTGAAGACGCTGGGCGGCCTGAGCGCGATCGAAGCGCGCAACATCGAAAAGGCGAAGCTCCTCTACGACACCATCGATTCAAGCGATTTCTACATCAATAAGGTCGAGCGCGCAAACCGTTCGCGCATGAACGTGCCGTTCTTCCTCGCCGATGAATCTCGCAATACAGATTTCCTGGCCGACGCAAAGGCGCGCGGTCTGTTGCAACTGAAGGGCCACAAGTCCGTCGGCGGCATGCGGGCATCGATCTACAACGCGGTGCCGGTCGAGGGCGTGAAGGCGCTCGTCGAATACATGAAGGAATTCGAGCGCGAAAGCGCTTAAATCCCCCCATACCAGACACAAGCACCGCATGGATAACGATCTCAATTCACAACTCAAACCGTTGCGCGAGCGTATCGATGTGCTCGACGCGCAACTCATCGCGCTGCTGAATCAGCGTGCCTCGGTGGCGCTCGAAGTCGGCAAGATGAAGAAGCATTTCAACGCGCCTGTGTTTCGGCCCAAGCGCGAAATGCAGGTCATCGCGCGCTTGCAGGAAATAAGCGAAGGTCCGCTTGCCGCTGAGCACATCGCATCGATCTGGCGCGAGATCATGGCCGCGAGCCGCGCGCTCGAATCGACGATTCGAGCGGCGTATCTCGGCCCGGTCGGCACGTACAGCGAACAGGCCATGTTCGAATACTTCGGACATTCGATCGAAGGTCTCGCGTGCCCGTCCATCGATGAAGTGTTCCGCGCGGTCGAATCGGGCGCGGCGCAATACGGTGTCGTGCCGGTCGAGAATTCGGCGGAAGGCGCGGTGTCGCGCACGCTGGACTTGCTGCTGCAAACATCGCTATTGATCGGCGGCGAACTGGCGTTGCCGATTCATCACAATCTGCTGACCGCGTCCGGCAAGCTCGAAGGCGTCACGCGCGTGTGCGCGCATCCGCAGGCGTTGGCGCAGTGCCAGCGCTGGCTGACGGCGAACGCGCCGCATCTCGAACGCCAAGTCGTGTCGAGTAATGCTGAAGCCGCGCGCATGGCGACGGAAGATCCGGCGGTCGCAGCCATCGCCGGTGATCGTGCAGCGACGCATTACGGCCTCGGCGTCGTGTTCTCGCAGATTCAGGACGATCCGCACAATCGCACGCGCTTCGTGATCATCGGCAAGCAGCCGACGGATTCGAGCGGGCACGATCAGACCTCGCTGATCGTCTCGGTGAAGAACGAGGCGGGCGCGGTGTTCAAGCTGCTCAAACCGCTCGCCAACTTCGGCGTGTCGATGACGCGTTTCGAATCACGGCCGGCGCGCGCGGGCACGTGGGCGTACTACTTTTATATCGATATCGAAGGGCATCGCAGCGATGCATCGGTGTCGGCGGCGCTCGAAGAACTCGAGCGCAAGGCCGCGTTTTTCAAGATTCTCGGCTCGTATCCGCGGACGCGTTGAGCGGCCCTTTTGCCTCAAGTCGCAAGGCCGCATCGATGTTCTCTTTCAACAAACTGGTTATCTTCGGCGTCGGGCTGATTGGAGGATCCCTTGCGCGTGCGTTGCGTGAGCGCGCGGGCGCAAAGGGGCGCGTGGTCGGCGTCGGGCGTTCTGCACAGTCGGTGGCGCGCGCGGTCGAACTCGGCGTGATCGATGAAGCCGTCGCGCTCGATGCCGACGTCGCGCTTGCTCGAGCCCTAAGCGATGCCGATATCGTGCTGCTCGCCGCGCCCGTCGCACAGACGGAGCCGCTGCTTGCGCGCATCGCGCCGTTTCTCGATGCACGGACCATCGTCACGGACGCGGGCAGCACGAAAAGCGATGTCGTCTCGTCGGCGCGTAAGGCGCTGGGAGCGTCGCGCATTAAGCAATTTGTGCCGGGTCATCCGATCGCGGGCCGCGAGTCGAGCGGCGTCGAAGCGGCGCTGCCCGAGCTTTACGTCGAGCTCAACGTCGTGCTGTGCCCTCTGCCGGAAAACGCTGCCGCAGACATCGAAAAGATCGAAGCGATGTGGCGCGCGACCGGCGCATGCGTGCGTCAGATGAGCGAGGCGCAACACGACCGCGTGTTTGCATCGGTGAGTCATTTGCCGCATGTACTGTCGTGCGCGCTGGTCGATCAAATTCTCGCCGCGCCCGATGCCGAACTGAAATTCTTCTTTGCGGCGGGCGGCTTTCGAGATTTCACGCGAATTGCGGCTTCCAGCCCGGAAATGTGGCGCGATATCTGTCTCGCCAACCGCACGGCGCTGCTCGTCGAACTCGATGACTATGTGAACGTGCTCGCGCGTTTCCGCGCGGCAATCGAGGCGTCGGACGGCGCGGCGCTCGAAGAAGCCTTCGCGCGCTCGCGCATGGCACGGACGGAATGGCAGGAACGCGGCGGCATCAAACCTGCCGGGAAATAAGGAAGGACACGACATGGAACATTTCGATCTCGGACCTTTTTCACGTGCGTCCGGCACGGTGCGGTTGCCCGGCTCGAAGAGCATCTCGAACCGCGTGCTCTTGCTCGCGGGGCTGTCGAGCGACGAAACGGCCATCACGAATCTGCTTGATTCCGACGACACGCGCGTGATGATCGCCGCGCTGAAAACGCTCGGCGTCGATGTGCGCGAGGAAGGTGAGCGCGTGCTGGTACGCGGGACGGGTGGCGCGTTTGCATCGAAATCGGCGGAATTGTTTTTGGGCAACGCGGGCACGGCGGTGCGTCCGCTGACGGCGGCGCTCGCGCTAAACGGCGGCGAGTATCGCGTGCATGGCGTGCCGCGCATGCACGAACGGCCGATCGGCGATCTCGTCGATGGCCTGCGCCAGATCGGGGCGAGCATCGACTACGAACTGAACGATGGTTATCCGCCGCTGAAGATTCATCCGGCGAAGATCGCCATCGATAAGTCCATTCGCGTGCGCGGCGATGTATCGAGCCAGTTTTTGACCGCGCTTTTGATGAGCCTGCCCGTGATCGAAGGCCGCAACGCGCCGGTTACGGTCGAAGTGGAAGGCGAACTCATTTCGAAGCCGTACATCGAAATCACGATCCGTCTGATGGAGCGCTTCGGCGTGACGGTCGAGCGCGACGGTTGGTCGAGTTTCACGGTGCCGGTCGGCGCGGGCTACAAGTCGCCAGGCGCGATCATGGTCGAAGGCGATGCGTCGTCCGCGTCGTATTTTCTGGCGGCGGGGGCGATCGGTCACGGGCCGGTGTGCGTGGAGGTCGTCGGGCGTTCGAGTATCCAGGGCGACGTGGGTTTCGCCTACGCGCTGAACCGCATGGGGGCGAACGTGATGATGGGCGAAGACTGGATCGAAGTGCGCGGCGTGGAGTCGGACGACGGCAGGCTTGCGCCCATCGACATGGACTTCAACCTGATTCCCGATGCCGCGATGACCATCGCCGTGGCCGCGCTGTTCGCGAGAGGCACGACGACGCTGCGCAATATCGCGAGCTGGCGCGTGAAGGAAACGGACCGCATCGCCGCGATGGCGACCGAACTGCGCAAGGTCGGCGCGATGGTGGAAGAGGGCGCGGATTATCTCGTCGTCACGCCGCCGGCCAAGCTGACGCCGGACGCGGCCATCGACACCTACGACGATCACCGCATGGCGATGTGTTTTTCGCTCGTCAGTCTGGGCGGCGTGCCGGTGCGCATCAACGATCCGAAATGTGTCAACAAGACTTTCCCAGACTATTTCGACCGGTTTGCCACGCTCGTGAAGTGAAGATTTGAAGTGAAACGCGATGCCATCGATTCCGAAGAATTAATGAAACCAACTCGACCTTTCGATCCTACACCGGTCATCACCATCGACGGGCCGACAGCATCGGGCAAGGGCACGGTCGCGGCGCTCGTCGCGGCGATGCTCGGTTTCCATCTGCTCGACAGCGGCGCGCTGTATCGGCTTGCGGCGCTGGCGAGCATCCTCTACAACATCGACAAGGATGATTCGGCGGAACTTGCAAAACTTGTCGAGGCGCTTCATATCACCTTCCGCGAAGGCTGTGCACAGCTCGACGGACTGGACGTTTCGACGGAAATCCGCGCCGAGGAAGTGGGTAATCGCGCGTCCGCCATTGCTGTCCATACGGATGTGCGGCAGGCGCTGGTGGCCCGTCAGCGGGCCTTCCGCAAGCGTCCGGGCCTTGTCGCCGACGGCCGCGACATGGGCACGGTGATCTTCCCCGACGCCACACTGAAGGTGTTTCTGACCGCAAGCGCCGAAGCACGCGCGGCGCGGCGGCATAAGCAATTGATGCAAAAAGGTTTTTCTGCTAATATAAAAAATTTGCTGCGCGATTTGTGCGAGCGTGACGCCCGGGACATGAATCGGGCCTCCGCGCCGCTCAAACCGGCGGCGGACGCGAAGACGCTGGACACCTCCGGTTTGTCGATCGATCAAGCGGTCGAGCAGATCATCGGCTGGTACAGCGAAGTGCGCGTGATCGAAAAGTAAGAAGCAGTAGAGAAGTAAGGTGCTCTGCCGGGAGGCAGAGCGTGTGTTAAACCATTTAACCCCGTATGGCGTTGCGCGTTTTTTGGGTAACCCCCGCGGTTTCAATTCCGAGACCATCGCGCAAAGGCCGTGCAAATACAGATTTTTATGTCTGATCTGCAAACCTCCACCCCGAATACCGAATCCTTTGCGGCTCTGTTCGAAGAGTCGCTGACCAAGCAAGACATGCGCGCCGGCGAAGTGATCTCCGCCGAAGTTGTGCGCGTCGACCACAACTTCGTGGTCGTCAACGCTGGTCTCAAATCCGAAGCCTATATTCCGCTCGAAGAGTTCCTGAACGACGCGGGTGAAGTGGAAGTGCAGGCGGGCGACTTCGTTTCCGTCGCGATCGACGCGCTGGAAAACGGCTACGGCGACACTATCCTGTCGCGCGACAAGGCGAAGCGTCTGGCTTCGTGGCTGTCGCTGGAAAAGGCGCTGGCCGACAACGAATTCGTGACCGGCATCATCACCGGCAAGGTCAAGGGCGGCATGACCGTTATGGTCAACGGCATCCGCGCGTTCCTGCCGGGTTCGCTCGTCGACACACGTCCGGTCAAGGACACGACGCCGTACGAAGGCAAGACCTTCGAATTCCGCGTCATCAAGCTCGACCGCAAGCGTAACAACGTGGTGTTATCGCGCCGCGCCGTTATCGAAGCAACGCAAGGCGAAGAGCGCGCAAAGCTGCTCGAAACGCTGAAGGAAGGCGCGATCGTCGAAGGCGTTGTCAAGAACATCACCGACTACGGCGCGTTCGTGGACCTCGGCGGCATCGACGGCCTGCTGCACATCACCGACATCGCATGGCGTCGTGTGCGTCACCCGTCGGAAGTGCTGTCGGTTGGCCAGGGAGTCACCGCCAAGATCCTCAAGTTCGATCAGGAAAAGAACCGCGTTTCGCTCGGTATCAAGCAACTGGGCGACGATCCGTGGGAAGGCATATCGCGCCGTTACCCGTCGGGCACGCGCCTGTTCGGCAAGGTCACGAACATCACCGACTACGGCGCATTCGTCGAAGTGGAATCGGGTATCGAAGGCCTGGTCCACGTGTCAGAAATGGACTGGACCAACAAGAACGTTGCTCCGTCGAAGGTTGTTCAGCTCGGTGACGAAGTCGAAGTCATGGTTCTCGAAATCGACGAAGATCGCCGCCGTATCTCGCTCGGCATGAAGCAGTGCAAGCCGAATCCGTGGGATGACTTCAGCCGCAACTACAAGAAGGGCGACAAGCTGCAAGGCGCCATCAAGTCGATCACCGACTTCGGCGTGTTCATCGGTCTGCCTGGCGGCATTGACGGTCTGGTTCACCTGTCAGATCTGTCGTGGTCGGAAACCGGCGAAGAAGCCGTCCGCAAGTACAAGAAGGGCGACGAAGTCGAAGCCGTGGTTCTGGGCATCGACGTCGAGAAGGAACGCATTTCGCTCGGCATCAAGCAACTCGAAGGCGATCCGTTCAGCAACTTCGTGGTGGTTAACGACAAGGGCGCGATCGTCGTCGGCGTCGTGAAGGCTGTGGACCCGAAGGGTGCGGTCGTCACGCTGTCCGGCGAAGTCGAAGGCTACCTGCGTGCGTCGGAAATCGCTCAGGACCGCTTGGAAGATGCGCGCAATGTGCTGAAGGAAGGCGACAAGGTCAACGCGATGATTATCAACATTGATCGCAAGTCGCGTGGCATCAACCTGTCGATCAAGGCGAAGGATTCGGCCGAACAGCAGGAAGCCATGCGCAACCTGCAGGGCGACTCGAACGCCACCGCGACCGGTACGACCAATCTCGGCGCGCTGCTCAAGGCCAAGCTCGACGGCCAGAACAGCTAAGCCTTAAAGGCACTGCTGCAGAATGACCAAAAGTGAATTGGTCGCCCAGTTGGCGTCGCGATTTTCGCAACTTGTCCTCAAGGATGCGGATTTTGCGGTGAAGACGATGCTCGATGCGATGTCGGAGGCTTTGGCCAACGGTCACCGCATCGAGATTCGCGGCTTCGGCAGCTTTGGGCTCAACCGTCGTCCGTCACGCGTCGGACGCAATCCCAAGTCAGGTGAAAAGGTGCTGGTGCCGGAGAAATTCGTGCCGCACTTCAAGCCGGGCAAGGAATTGCGCGAACGTGTGGATGGCCGTGCGGGTGAGCCGCTCAAAGCGTCGAATGACGATGATGTGGACGATCTCTGATCGGCACGCATCGTGACTGAAGCGATGTTTCAGTACGCGCGGCGCCGGGCCAGGAGGCAATCGACCAAAAAAGCACCCTTCGGGGTGCTTTTTTGTGCGCGCCGTATTCTTCGCAGACGTCGATTCATCGACATCGATACTGATCATACATAACGTGTGCAACGTTTGCTCGCTTCGACCCGACGCGCGCTGCTCTGGTGTGCCTGCACAAACGCATCAATTACAATACCGGTCACTTTGATTGACTGAGCCCACACTCAGACTACATATGTCCGACCGTTTTGCGAGACCCTTATGAAATTTATCGTCTGGCTGATCCGCGTGCTGGTTTTCGTGCTGTTGCTCGTGCTGGCGATCGCCAATACGCAACCCGCCACGCTGAACTTCTTCGCGGGCTACGCGTGGACCGCGTCGTTAATTCTAATCGGCCTGGCGTTCTTTATCGTCGGCTTGCTGGCAGGGCTCGTGTTCGCCGTGCCTGCCATGCTGCGCCTGCGCATGGAAAACGGCCGCCTCAAGCGCGAACTGCGCGTCGCGCGCGAAACACCGGTGGTCAAGGAAGAACCGCCGATGCCGCCGCTCATTTGACATCGCCGTTGCGCTTCGACACGCTAGTGTCATGAGTTATAAGTTATTAATTTAATTGTAAATCTTTACTGATTGAGAGGGGGAAGGGAAGAGTTGATTGAAGAGGCGCTCGGATTCGCGCAGCCCCTCCTCGGTGAGCACAACGGACTTCGCGTTGTTCACGGGATTGCCAATCATGCCTGGTTCGTATAGCCGGTTTAGCACATCCCAATCGAAGCTTTTCCATGCGTGGTTTTGACCATGAAGCCTCAGGCGAAGACGTGCGAGAACTGCTTCGTCAACTGCAGCAGTGT
>LELG01000007.1 GCA_001045575.1 Candidatus Burkholderia pumila | reverse complement strand
AACATAGGTTTGGTAACAAGCTTCACTGCTGCCTGAACTACGCGATCTGCACTGACTGGTATGCCCATGCGGTCTTTGCGATCCATCGGCCTTAGGGATTATACCCGTTTGACTGGTAGAGGCTTGTACCGCTTCGCTTTGAGTCGTGATGGATTCCATCCAGAAAATCGCCAAGACCGATTTCGCTTTCAATTACGTCAAGAGTTTGTCGGTCGATGCCAGGGGCACCTTTGTTGGCTTTCATCTGTTGGTATGCCGACCACAGCACATCGCTTTGGCACACTTTGTCATATAACGCACCGAATTTCCGCGTCAGATTTGTCTTGACTGTCTATATAGCTTTCGTTGCAGTACTCGCACACTTTCTAACGGCGTGTTTTTAGTTTTCGCGTTTGTTTTCAGTGAGTTCAGTATCGCCGGGGACGAAGAGTGGACGTCAGCCGTTTGCGTCTGAATCGCTTGTAGGCGAAGTCTTAACTTCTATTACGTTTTGCTTGCGAATTGGTCATTTGATGACCGCTTTCAACGGGCGATCTTTGTAGAGGGCGCGCACATAGTCGAGATGCGCGTCCTCCGTTTCGCGCGCGCGCGGGCAGTGTCGTGGGACTCGATGGCATCGAGCATTGCGCAGTGCTGCGCGAGCAAACTGGCTTCGACGGCGTCGTCGTAATCGACCAGACGATGCGATATCAGCATCGATTCGCGCATCAGTTCGTTCAGGCCGTGCATGACGGGCTGCAATTTTGCGGTGGCGGAGACGGGCACGGTCGTCGTCTGCACGAACGAGGGCAACGCGGATTTGTCGGCGAATGTGCCGCCGCTGCATATCGCGTCCATCGGCATCGAAAAGATCATTCCGACGATCGCCGATCTCGGCCTGTTCGTGCGCATGCTGTCGCGCAGCGCACTCGGCTCGCCGATCACGCAGTACACCTCGCACTTTAGCCAGCCGCGGCCGGGGACGGAGATGCATTTCATCCTCGTCGTAACGGCCGCTCCGAGCGGCTTCACCATGCAGGACTTCTGGTTCTCGCTCAAATGCATCCGATGCGGCGCATGCATGAACACGTGCCCGTTTCCCCGCGCCCGCCGGTGATTTGCGCGAACGCTTCACCGCCGCGCTCACGCCGATGGGCGGAACGTGCGTCGACGCTCGTCGACGCTTCTTCGCTGAGCGAAGTGCAGGCGATGATCGCATCGCGCTTCGGGACGGAGGCGGTGGTGGCGTCGGCGGGTTCAGGGCATCGAGGCATCGAGGGCACCCACGCGATGAGCGCCAATACCGTGCCGGCACTCGCTCGAAGATGTCGATGTCGGCGTCGTGCGCTTCGGCGTCGCGGAAACCGGCTCGGTGTGGTTCCGCGAGAAGAAATACGTCGTCAACTCGATCGGCTATCTCGTCGTGCTGCTCGATCCTTCCGAGCTTGTCGAGGGCCTGCAGCAGGTCTATCGACGCGATGATTTCAAGTCGGCGCTTTACGCCGTGCTGGTTACCGGACCGTCGGCTAACGACGATATCGAAGTCGTGCTCATTCGCGGCGCGCAGAGCGAGCGCTCGCTGACGATCGTGTGGCTGCCCGAGTAGGAATCAATATCGCCAAAAAATAGCGACCGCGATGCCGCCAAACAGCAGCCACTTCACGACGTAATACACGGTCCGGTTCCACGCCTTCAGCCGCTTGCCGACGAGCCGGACCTGATACAGATACTTGAATGCGCGATTCAGTCCGTCCGTGCGATTACCCGCTTCGTTCGGCGATGCCGCGGCGCGCATTAGAAAGACGCCCATCGCGTGATTGACGGCCTGCGCTCAGCGGAATTTCATCGGGCGCTCGATATCGCAGAACAGGATGATGCGATCCTTGTCCGTCTTGTTCTCGGCCCAGTGCAGATAGGTCTCGTCGAACACGACTTCCTCGCCGTCGCGCCACGAGTAACGCTCGCCATTGACGACGATCGCGCAACCGTCATCGTTCGGCGTATCCAGACCCAGGTGATAATGCAGCGAACCGGCATACGGATCGCGGTGCAGCGTGAGCGTGCCGCCAGGCGGGAGCATGGCGAACATCGCTGCTTTCACCGATGGAATGTCTTGCAAAATCCGCTAGCGTCTTCGGACATACGCGGACATACGGCGACCGCGCACGGATGCGGCCGATCATACCATTTGAGATAAAAGCGCCGCCAGCCGCGTCGAAAAAACGAATTGAAGCCGATGTCGTTGTACTTGTCCGCCGCCTGAATTTTGCTCGCTTCGTGCAGCGCAACGGCTTCGGCGCGGATGTTTTCCCAGCGCAGCTTGATGGGCGCGAGCTCAGGGAAGAGGGAAGGCTGGAGGTAGGCGTGGACGGCGCACTGGAGAAAAGATGGACGAAACTGTCCACTGGTGACATGAGAGTGGTCGGAGAGTTGGAGAGTTGCCGGAAGAAGCCGTGTCGAACTTTGCCGCGCCAGTGTGTGTACGCGGCGCTCGCGATGAAAATCAACAGGATTATCCAGTGCATACTGTGCCACTTTCGTGTCTATCGCTGCATCTGTCATGTATCTTAAATTGGATACAAACAACGTGCTCAAATCGAAATGTGTAACGACGCACACAATGAATCGGAGGAAAATGGTGCTGAAAAGCAAAAAGCCCAGTCACTTGACTGAGCTTTTTTGCTTGAAACTTGCATCGGAACTTTTGGGCTCCCCGACCTGGGCTCGAACCAGGGACCTACGGATTAACAGTCCGGCGCTCTACCGACTGAGCTATCGGGGAACATTAACAACATAAAAAATGAAATTATAGCGAGCGTTAGCTACCGTGTCAACACCGATTTTTCACTCGGTTCGACTTTCTGCAGAAACCCTGAATAAATGATCAACGCTCAAGCAGATTCAGTTTGTCCTTGACGTCCTTGAACTCGTCCGATTCGGGCAGCGGCGCCTTCGTCTTGGTGATGCTCGGCCAGTTGCGCGAGAGTTCGGCGTTGAGTTCGGTGAAGTGCTGCTGATCGCCGGGGACGTCTTCCTCGGCGTAGATGGCGTTGACCGGGCATTCGGCGACGCACACGGCGCAGTCGATGCACTCGTCCGGATCGATCGCGAGAAAATTGGGACCTTCACGGAAGCAATCCACCGGGCACACGTCCACGCAGTCGGTGAACTTGCATTTGATGCAGCTTTCGGTCACAACGTGAGTCATTCGGGCTCCTGCGCACGGAATTCGTGGGGGGCAGCGCCCTGGGGCTACATGGGCCCGCGAGGGGTCGCTTGCTAAAACGTATATATTGTAGCGTAACGGTAAAAACCGCTGCACAGCCGGTGTAGTATGCTTTATATCGATTGGTGATTTATGTATGCGCGTTTCCCGAATAGGGCCGCATGGCGCGAGAGTTTCGGCGCGATGGGGTAACATGACCCGAGACACGCGGCCCGGAGACAGGCGGCGCGCGGTCAGCTTGCACCGATGTCCTACAGAACCATGATCATCAATTCGCTGCTCGATACCGATCTCTACAAGTTCACCATGATGCAGGTGGTCCTGCATCACTTCCCAGCGGCCAACGTCGAATACAATTTCCGGTGCCGCACGCCGAACGTGGACCTGGTGCCGTATATCGACGAGATTCGTGACGAGGTGCGCCAGATCTGCAATCTGCGCTTCACCGAGAAAGAGCTGGATTATCTGCGGCAGATGCGCTTCATGAAAAGCGATTTCATCGACTTTCTGGCGCTGTTCCATCTGAACGAGAAGTCTATCCGCATTGCGCCGTCACCGAAGGGCAACGAGGAAATCGACATCAACATCAAAGGGCCGTGGCTGCACACGATTCTCTTCGAGATTCCGGTGCTCGCCATCGTCAACGAGGTGTACTTCCGCAACGCGCAGCGCAAGCCGGAGTACGAAATCGGCCGTGAGCGTCTGAGCGACAAGATCAAGCTGCTCGCCACGCCGCCCGAATATTCCGATTGCAAGGTCGCGGATTATGGCACGCGCCGCCGCTTCTCGAAACAATGGCACGAGGAAGTCGTGCTGACGCTGAAGGAGCGTCTGGACGCGCAATTCGCGGGCACCAGCAACGTGTTCTACGCGATGAAACACGGCCTGCGTCCGCTCGGCACGATGGCGCACGAATACCTTCAGGCGTGTCAGGCACTCGGCCCGCGCCTGCGCGACTCACAAATTTTCGGCTTCGAAATGTGGGCGAAGGAATATCGCGGCGATCTGGGGATCGCGCTGTCGGACGTGTACGGCATGAAAGCGTTTCTGCGCGATTTCGACATGTACTTCTGCAAGCTGTTCGACGGCGCGCGCCACGACTCCGGCAATCCGTTCGACTGGGGTGAGCGCCTCATCCGCCATTACGAAGAAAACCGCTGCGATTCGCGTACGAAAGTGCTTGTCTTCTCGGACGCGCTCGATATCCCGAAGGTGCTGCAACTCTACGAACGCTTTCGCGGGCGCTGTCAGCTTGCGTTTGGCGTCGGTACGAATCTGACCAACGATCTGGGCTATCAGCCCTTGCAGATCGTCATCAAGATGGTTCGATGCAACGGCCAGCCGGTCGCCAAGCTCTCCGATTCCCCCGGCAAGAACATGTGCGACGACAAGGCATATCTGGCTTATTTGCGTCAGGTATTCGGCATCGAGCAGCCGGCCGAAGAAGAAGCCTGAGTGGAGTCATGCGTTTGCCTATGCCGTTCGGCTGAGGTTTCCGGCCGGAAGGTGCCCGATATAATTTCGGACGCGTCGTTCTCGCTGAAGCGAGAAGCGGCGCACTTCCACGCACGCACTGACGAGGACGGCATCATGGATATATCGGCCGCGCGCCGCAATATTCTTGCGCGCATTCGCAGCGCGCAAGACAGACGAGACGCGCCCACTCTGCGCGACGGCAGAAACCGGTTCGCTTGTGCTGCTGTCGGGCACGGACACGCCCGCGTCCGGCGCCTTGCTGCAGACACATATATATCGCCATCGTGCCGGCCTCGCGCATCGTGGTGGCGCATGAAGACGCGTTCGCTTTGATACGCGTGGAACGCGGCGAGCTTCCGCGTGCGGTGTGAGCTTCGTGTCGGGGCCGTCGCGCACCGGCCGATATTTTCGTTCGTTGCGGCCAAAGTATGGCATCACCATTTCGACAAGATCGCCGCGTTATGGGTGGTGGCTTTCCTCGTGCCGTTTGCGTTTGCATTCGGCATCGGCACGGCGGGAAGCGTGCTAGTCCACGCGATGCTCGAAGAGTACGTGCCGTTAATCATCCTGCTCGCGGTGCTTTATACGGTGGCGGGCGGCATCTGCGTGCGCGGCCATGCTGCTGATCCGTCAGCTACTGCGCGCCAACGACAACCGAAAGCATGTCGTACACGTCGTCGTGTTCTTCATCTTTCTGGTTGCGAATGCGGGCGATTCGCTGTCGCCGCTCGGCGATCCGCCGCTGTTCCTGGGCTTTCTCTCAACGGCATGAATTTCTTCTGGATAACGATCCATCTCGCCTCGCCGTCGCTCTTCATCTGCGTCCTGTTGCTGGCGATCTTTTACGCGTTCGACAGCTTCTACTGGCGGCGTGAAGAATTGAGAAACGCCATCGATGATCCAACGCCGGACTCGCCGCCGCTCGGCACCGATGGCAAGATCAATTTCGTGCTGCTTGTTACGATCATCGCGCTCGTCTTGATGAGCGGCGTGTGGAAACCTCAAATCGAATTCGACGTGATGGGCACGCACGTCGCGCTGCAAAACCTCGTGCGCGATGGAGCGCTCATCGCCATGCTGATTGCCTCGCTCGTGCTGACGCCGAAACGCGCACGCGAAGGCAACGCGTTCGACTGGGCGCCGATGGAGGAAGTCGCCAAACTTTTCGCGGCGATCTTCATCACCATCGCGCCGGTCATCACCATCCTGCGCGCGGGGGAGGCGGGCGCATTCGCGGGCATCGTGCACGCGGTATCGGACGCGCAGGGCAAGCCGATCGATATCCCTACTTCTGGACGACCGGGCTGTTGTCATCGTTTCTGGACAACGCGCCGACCTATCTCGTGTTCTTCAATCTCGCGGGTGGCGACGCCCGCACGCTCACGACCACTGACGCCGCGACGCTCGCAGCCATCTCGGCGGGCACGGTGTTCATGGGCACGAACACGTATATCGGCAATGCGCCGAAATTTCATGGTGAAGGCGATCGCGGAATCGCGCGGTGTTCTCATGCCGGGTTTCTTCGGCTATCTCGCGTGGTCCGGCATCGTCCTTCTGCCGCTTTTCGCCATCATGGGCTGGCTTTTTTCCTGGAGTGATCGATGAAGAAGCAAGTGCTTGTCGCGCGTCCCACGTTCCCCGATGTAATCGAACGCCTGAAACAGTATTTCGATGTCGATGCCAACCCCGGCGAAGTGCTGTCGCAAAAAGAACTGCACGCACGCCTCGCGGACAAGGACGGCGCGTTCATGGCGGGCGATGTCATCGGCGAAACGGAGCTGAAGGGCGCGCCGAATCTGAAGGTCGTGTCCAATATGGCCGTGGGTTTCAATAACTTCGAGATGCATGCGTTCGATGTGCACGGCGTCCTCGGCACCAACACGCCGAACGTGCTGAACGAAACCACCGCCGATTTCAGCTGGGCGCTGATGATGGTCGCCGCGCGCCGCGTCACCGAATCCGAGCATTTTCTGCGCGCGGGCAAGTGGGTCTACGACGCGTTTCTCGGCAACGATGTGTACGGTTCGACGCTGGGCGTCATCGGCATGGGACGGATCAGGCAGGCGCTGGCGCGGCGCGCGTCGGGCTTCAATATACGCGTGATCTATCACAACCGTTCGCGGTTGTCAGCGGAGATCGAGAGCGAACTGAACGCGGAGTATGCGTCGAAGGAAGATCTGCTCAGGCACGCCGATCATGTCGTGCTCGTGCTGCCATACACGAAGGAAAGCCATCACACCATCGGTGCGGCGGAAATCACGCTGATGAAGCCGACCGCGACGCTCACAAAGATCGCGGCGGCGGGCATCGACGTGTTCGAAGGCGAGCCGAACTTCAATCCCGACTTCCTCTTGCTCGATAACGTCGCGCTGACGTCGCATATCGCCAGCGCCACCGAAAGCACGCGCCGCGCGATGACGAATCTCGCGGCGGACATCTCATCGCCGGATTGGGCGAAGGCCCACGCGCCGGTAACCCGCCCAACGCAATCAACCCGGATGTGCTAAAGAAATGATCGAACTGTTGTACGGCGCGGTCGCGTTGCTCGCGGTTGCGCTGGTCATCGCCCTGATCGTGCTGTTCGCTGTGATGCGCCGCGCGGCGAACGCCGATGTGCTCGACGAATTCGCCGCGCTGGCCGATCACGTCAACGATATGGGCGAAGCGCACGTGCGCGGGCAGGAGCGGCTCGAACGCGGCCTGCGCGGCGATATCGCAGAGACGGCGCGCGTGTCGCGCATGGAATCGCAGAGCGGCTTCACGCAGTTCCACCAGACGTTGGCGACGCAACTGGCGAGCACATCGAGCGTGCAGAACGCGCAATTCGATGCGCTCCGCGAAGACCAGAGCAACGCGCTCAAGCGCTTCGCCGATTCGATGTCGCTGCATCTCGGGCAAATGTCGGAGGCGAACGGGCGCCGTCTCGCGGAAGTGCGCGCGACGCTCGAAGCGCGTCTGAAGGATATCGAAGCGAACAACGAGAAGAAACTCGAAGAAATGCGCCACACCGTCGATGAAAAGCTGCACGCGACGCTGGAGCAGCGGCTTGGAGAATCGTTCAAGCTGGTGTCGGAGCGGCTGGAGCAGGTGCATCGCGGATTGGGCGAGATGCAGACGCTGGCGGCGGGCGTCGGCGATCTCAAGAAAGTGCTGACGAACGTGAAGACGCGCGGCATCTGGGGCGAAGTGCAGCTCGAATCGCTGCTGGAGCAATTGCTGACGCCGGATCAATACGCAAAGAACGTCGCCACCATTCCGAAGAGCAACGAACGCGTCGAGTTCGCCATCAAGCTGCCGGGCCGTCACGATGCGCTGGGCGATATCGCCACGCCCGTGTGGCTGCCGATTGATGCCAAGTTTCCGCGCGAAGACTACGAATGTCTGATCGATGCGCAGGATCGCGCGGACCCGGTCGCGGTCGAGGAAGCGTCGCGTGCGCTTGAAGGGCGGCTGCGCGCGGAAGCGAAGTCCATCGCGCAGAAATACGTCGCGCCGCCGCACACGACCGACTTCGCCATGCTCTTTCTGCCGACCGAAGGTTTGTACGCCGAAGTGCTGCGACGTCCGGGTCTGAGCGACTTCTTGCAGCGTGAGTATCGCGTGACCATCGCCGGGCCGACGACGCTGACTGCCTTGCTCAACAGCTTGCAGATGGGCTTCCGCACGCTTGCCATCGAAAAGCGGTCGAGTGAGGTGTGGCAGGTGTTGGGCGCGGTAAAGACCGAGTTCGGGCGCTTCAGCACCGTGCTTGCGAAAACGAAGCAGCAGTTGGAGACCGTCACGCGTTCGATCGAAGCAGCGCAGACGCGCACGCGCCAGATGGATCGCCGCCTGCGCGATGTCGAAGCGTCGCCGGGAGAAGATGCAGCGGGATTGCTAGGAGACGCGTCGTCATCGACTTCCGAAGCAAGCGACGACGAGATTTGATTCACTGCGAAGCGAGCTCGCCGAGCGCGTCGCCCGTAATACGGATGATGCGCCGGTCGGGCAGCACGGTCGCGCCCATCTTTTCATAAAAGTCGATGGCGTTCTGGTTCCAGTTCAGCACCGACCATTCGAAGCGTCCGCACTCACGTTCTACTGAAAGCGCGGCGAGATGCCTGAGCATCTTCGTGCCGAGGCCAGTGCCGCGCTGCGTCGGCTGAATGTAGAAGTCTTCGAGATACAGGCCGCGCTTGCCCAGGAACGTCGAAAAATTCTGGAAGAACAGCGCGTAGCCGACGACCGCGCCTTCACGCTAGGCGACCAGCGCTTCAGCGGAAGGACGCGTGCCGAACAGCGCATCGTGCACGCTTTCCTTGGTTGGGACGAACAAAATGCGTGAGCTTTTCGAACTCGGCGAGTTCGTACATCAGCGCGTGCATCGCGGCGACTTCTTCAGGCGTGCCCACGCGGATCAACGGTTCGCTCACGCTTCCTCCGGCGCATCGGACAAGACGATTTCGATGCCGCCAAAGCGCGACGCTACCCAATTATAAGAGTGGCACGCGATCCACAGCAGCACGAAGCCGAGAATCGCGTTGAGCAGCAGCGCGGTCAGCACCGTGCTCATTTCCACTGCCAACGGGCCATATTGCAGGAACGCGATCAGCGCGGCGAGCAGCACGATTGGCACGCTGAACGTGAGATACACGAGGATCAGCGCTTTCGCCGTTTGTCCCGGTGCGATGAAAGATATCTGCTTTTTCATAGACGTAAAACCCCGTGCAACGATGAAATGGAATGATTGTGGTGTGACAGCGTGACGTGCGTTTGCGTGAGACCGGTCAGATCAGGCCGTCGAAGGGCACGATCTGCACTTTCTGCACTTCGTCGCCCGCAGCCGTGTCGCCGCGTTCATGTTCGAGGACGATGAAGCAATTCGCATCGCTCATCGAACTCAGTACGCCCGAATCTTGCGGGCCCGTGGTGACGACGTGCCACTCGCCATTTGCGTGGCGCGTCGCGATGCCGCGCTGGAATTCGGTGCGGCTGGCCGCGCTTTTTCATCTGCGCATCGCAGAGGGGGCGGATCATCGTGGGCATCTGGTATTGCGCGCCCGACATGGCCAGCAAGGCTTCGCGGACGATGAAATAGAACGTCGCCATAACCGCGACCGGATTGCCGGGCAAGCCAAAGAAAACAGCGCGGATTCGCCCGTGCTTGCGTGCGGACCCGACCACAGGCGGCCGAGTGCGAGCGGCCGGCCGGGGCGCATGGCGATTTTCCAGAACGCGACGTCGCCGACCGAGTTCATCAGTTCGCGCGTGAAGTCTGCATCGCCGACGGACACGTCGCCCGAGCTGAGATGACAACATCCGCCGCTTCCGTCGCCTGACGCAGCACTTTTTCCAGCGATGCACGGTCGTCGCGCACGATGGTCGATCGTCTCGACGCCTAAGCGTTTCAGCATCGCGTAAAGGGCGTAGCGATTGCTGTCGTAGAGCGTGCTGGGCGTGAGCGTCTCGCCGACGGAGCGCAACTCGTCCCCCGCGGAGAAGAGCGCGACCACCTTAAGGCGCTTGATGACCGCGACATCCGCGATGCCGAACGAGGCCATCAAACCGAGATCCGATGCCTGCACGATGCGTCCGCGTAGCGCCGGTTTGCCGCGGGCGAGATCTTCACCCGAAAGCCTACGATTCTGACCGGGCCGTAAGGCGCGGGAAGGAAAACAAATGATGTCACCGTTGCGCGTGACGAGTTCCTGCGGCACGACGACAGTATCGCAGCCGGGAGGCATCAGCGCGCCGGTCATGATGCGAATGCATTCGCCGTTGCCTGGCGCTTCCGTGTGAGGGCGGCCTGCGAGTGCGGTGCCTTTCACGTTCAGGTTGACCGTATCGGTGGGGCTTTCCAGTGAACGGCCCGCGAACGCGTAGCCGTCCATCGCAGAGTTGTCGAACGCGGGAACGTCGATCGGCGAGATGACGTTGGCGGCGAGCAACAGACCGGTGATGTTCATGCGCTCATCCGCTGATGTACGACATTGCGACGCGCCGCTCGTCGTCATCGCGCGCGGGTGCGGATGCGCTGCCGCGCAACTGCGAATAACGGTCGCCGCGTCCTTGCCAGATGAGGGCCGTCGCCACTTCTTGATCTGTTGCGCCGTTGCGGATCAGCGCGCGCAGATTGTGGCCCAAGGTTGCGAAGAGGCAGAGATACAACTTGCCTTCGGTCGAAAGCCGCGCACGCGTGCAATCGCCGCAGGAAGCGCGCGTCACGCTGGAAATCACGCCGATTTCGCCGCTGCCATCCTGATAGCCCCAGCGCTGCGCGGTTTCAGCGGCGGAATGCGCTTCGAGTGTCGCGAGCGGAAAGTGCGCATCGATCCGTTCGACGACTTGCGCCGACGGTAGCACTTCGCTCATGTTCCAGCTGTTCGACGCGCCCACATCCATACCCACATCCATATATTCGACGAAGCGCAGCACCGCGCCGCTGCCTTTGAAAGGACGCGCCGTCGGCACGATTTCCTGATCGTTCGTGCCGCGCTTGACGACCATGTTGATCTTGATCGGCGCGAGTCCCGCCGCTTGCGCCGCTTCGATGCCGCGCAATACGTCGGCGACGGTGAAGTCCGCGTCGTTCATGCGGCGGAAGAGGGCGTCGTCGAGCGCGTCGAGACTGACCGTGACGCGCGACAAACCCGCATTCTTCAGCGACTGCGCCTTGCGCGCCAGCAGCGAGCCGTTCGTCGTGAGCGTGAGGTCGAGCGGACGGCCTTCAGGCGTGCGCAGCGCCGCCAGCCGTTCAATCTCTTCGAACGAGGCGGCGTGCGGGAAGAACTGGTAGTGCTTGTCGAAGACTTCGCGCAGCATGCAGTAGCGAAAGTTGCACCGGTCCGTCACCGAGATGCGCAGGTCGCGCAGCGGGCGCGCGAGCGTGTCCGTCAGCAGCCCGGACGGTGATGCCGCAACATCGGAAAAATCCGGGATCGCGGTGACATCGGCGAGGGGAATGATGCATCGGGACATGGCTTGGTCTGGCTTCGGTAAGGCTTTGTTCTGGCTTCATTTTAGCGGATGGCGATTTTTCGCGGCGTCGGGCATATGGGTGCCCGACCTCAAGTTTTCACCCATTCAGATGCAAGAAACGCCATCGACGTGAATCAATGGCGTTTCTTGTTGCTTCTGCCGCTTTCGGTGCGTCTGCACTGCGTCGCCGGGACGCTGTGCGCAGCGATTGGCGCGCTTAGTGCGCGCTCTTGCTGGTTTCCACCTGTTGCATCGGCGTGGTGTCGATCGGCGGCAGCGGCTTGCGCTCGCGCGGCGTCCGCGTCGGCGCAGGCTCGCGGGCATCCGCTGCACTGGCTTCACGCAGCTTGTCGGCGTCGGTGTTGACCCAGATGAGGCCGGCATTGTCCAGCATCGGCTTCAGCGTTTCCGGCGACATCGACGTTGCCGGGCGGGTGGTCGGAGCTGGTACCGCGACAGGCGCGGGTGCCGGTGCCGACGTTGCTTCAAATGCCTTGACCGGTTCCGATTCCACGGCGACCGGCGCTGCGGTTTCGACAGGAACAGCAGACGCCGCTTCGATACGCGTTGCCACCGGTTCGACAGCCGTCGCTTCCGGCGTCGGCGCGACCGCTGCGGTTTTTACCGGTTCGTTGGTTTCGGCGGCTGCGGGCGCGGCTTCTTCGGTTTCCACAGGCTTTGCAGCTTCGACAGCAGGCTTCACCGTCTCCACCGGCTCCGCTTGCACCGTTTCGACATGCTTCGGCGCTTCCTCGGTCACCACCGGCTGCGCCGGCACGACCGGCGACTCCGTCTGCGCAACTTCGACGGGCGCGGCAGCTTCGACAGGTTTGGCGGCTTCGACCGGGTCAGCCGGCTTCGTTTCAGCGACCTTCAGCGACGGGCCGAACGGATTCTCCACCGAAGGCGACGCGTTCGGACGTGCGAAGAACTCGGGCGCTTGTTCCGGTGTTTCGATCTTCGCTTCCGCCGGCGTTACTTCGGCTTGCTTCGCAACCACCGGCTCGGGCGTCGCGGCTGCAACCGGCGCAACTTCCGATGCCTTGCCTTCTACGAACTCAGCCGCCACGGGCTGTGCTTGCTCCGGACACGGTTCGCGGCCCGCTGCCGCTTCCTGCGCGGCTTCGGCGCCGAACATGCCTTGTGCCGATGCGACATCCGTTGCGCCTTCGGCTTCGGCCACGTTGGTGGCGTGATTCACCGTCATGCCTTCTTCATCGCGCTCGCGGCGGCCGCCACGGCGGCCACGACGACGGCGGCGGCGTTCTTCACCATCACGCGCGCTCTGATCCGCGGCTGCATCGATGCCCGGCGTGCCTTCCGCATTCGCCTGCGCGGTTTCCACGATCTCGGATGCCACCGTTTCGCCCGACGTTAGCGCCTCGACAGCGGCTTCCGGCTGCGGCTTGCGGCGTTCGCCACGTTCCGCGCGTTCACGCGGCTCGCGGCCTTCACGACTGCCACGTGCCTCACGACCCTCCTGGCGCGCGCCCTGACGGCCATTGCCGCCCGCGTCACCTGCTGCCGCGCCATCGCGCGCGGCAGCGCCGCCGCCACGGCGATTGCGGTTGCGATTGCCGCCACCGGCGCGCTCACCGCGTTCGCGTTGCGGAAGTTGCGCGGGTTGCGCGACCGGTGCGGGCGCGGACGACGGCGTAGGCTGAATGCCAAACAGATTCTTGATCCACGCGATAAAACCGCTGCTCGCCGGAACCCGCGTTGCGACAGGCGCAGCCGCCTCGACAGGCGCGATTCTGACCGGCGCGCTCGGCGCGGGCTTTTCAGGCGTGATGCCCTTGACCGCCGCTTCCTGCTTCGACTTCACTTCTTCGGTGCGCTTACTGTAGCCGGTTTCCGACTCCAGCTCGCTTGCCGCTTCCACGGCCATCGTCCATGAGGCGCGCGGGTCATCGAGGCGTGCATCGTCGTGACGCAGGCGTTCGAGCTTGTAGTGCGGCGTTTCGAGATGCTTGTTCGGGATCAGAACGACATTGACCTTGAAGCGCGATTCGATCTTGTTGATTTCCGAACGCTTTTCGTTCAGCAGGAAGGCGGTCACCTCGACCGGCATCTGGCAATGGATTGCCGCGGTGTTTTCCTTCATCGCTTCTTCCTGAATGATCCGCAGCACTTGCAGCGCGGATGATTCCGTATCGCGGATATGGCCCATGCCGTTGCAGCGCGGGCATGTCACGTGGCTGCCTTCCGACAATGCCGGACGCAGACGCTGACGCGACAGTTCCATCAAACCGAAGCGCGAAATCTTGCCCATTTGTACGCGGGCGCGGTCATGCTTGAGCGCATCTTTCAGGCGCTGCTCCACTTCGCGCTGGCTCTTCGCCGATTCCATGTCGATGAAATCGATCACGATCAGCCCGCCCAGGTCGCGCAAGCGCAACTGGCGCGCGACTTCGTCGGCGGCTTCGAGATTGGTGCGCGTCGCGGTTTCTTCGATATCCGCGCCCTTGGTCGCACGCGCCGAGTTCACGTCGATGGCGACCAGCGCCTCGGTGTGGTCGATCACGATCGCGCCGCCCGAGGGTAGCGGCATCGTGCGCGAGTACGCCGTTTCGATCTGATGCTCGATCTGGAAGCGCGAGAACAGCGGCATGTCGTCGTGATAACGCTTCACCTTCTGCAGATTGTCGGGCATCATGATATCCATGAAGGCACGCGCCTGATCATGGATATCGGTCGTGTCGATGAGAATTTCGCCGATATCCGGCTGGAAATAGTCGCGGATCGCACGGATGACGAGGCTCGATTCGAGGTAAATCAGCATCGGCTGGCCAGGGAGGCCGCTCTGCGACGCGGCTTCGATCGCGTGCCACAGTTGCATCAGGTAGTTCAGGTCCCACTGGAGCTCTTCCGCCGAACGGCCGATGCCGGCCGTGCGCGCGATAATGCTCATGCCTTCCGGCAGCTCAAGCTGCGCCATGATTTCGCGCAGTTCCTGCCGCTCGTCGCCCTCGATCCGGCGCGACACGCCGCCGCCGCGCGGGTTGTTCGGCATCAGCACCAGATAGCGGCCGGCCAGCGAAATGAACGTGGTCAGCGCAGCGCCCTTGTTGCCGCGCTCTTCCTTCTCGACCTGAACGATCAGTTCCTGACCTTCGCGCAGCGCGTCCTGAATGCGCGCGGAGCGCATTTCGACGCCATCGTGGAAATACTGGCGCGCGACTTCCTTGAACGGCAGGAAGCCATGACGATCTTCGCCGTAGTTGACGAAGCAGGCTTCGAGCGAAGGCTCGATGCGGGTGACGACTCCCTTGTAAATGTTGCCCTTGCGCTGTTCGCGCCCGGCGGTTTCGATGTCGATGTGGATAAGCTTCTGCCCATCGACGATGGCGACGCGCAATTCTTCTTGCTGCGTTGCGTTAAACAGCATGCGTTTCATGAAACGGCTCCAGGGCGGCTCCGCTGTCCTCGTCAGGCGAATCGGCCGGAATGACGGAGTGCGTCATGCGCCGAGGCGGGAGGGGCAAGCGTGCCGCGCTTATTTGTGTTGTCACAAAGCACGCTGGAACGGGACTTCTGGCGGGAGAATTGCCGAAAACGGGCGAGGCGCGCCAGCATGAGAAGCGGCGGTCAGGCCTTGGGGCACATGCGAACGGGCAGACACCGCCTCGATGAAACAGAGCGCAACAAGGCGCCGACGCGGCGCGGCTCGCGGCGAGGATGAACGGCGGCGCTGCGGGTTCCGCGTCTCAAAATGGACGCGCCGAAGTCGCTGCGCTCTTGTACGAGCCTGTTTCCTCCCGACGGCGACAGCAAAACGGGCCAGCCTCGCGCGATACTTTTCGCGATGTAGCGTTTCTGGCTCTCAATTTTGCGGTCATGCCGCGCTAGCGTTGCTGCAAGCTGGATTGCTGCCTGCGGGTTTCGCCGTGTCTCGTCTCATCGCGACGCATTGTTATTTATGTCGGATCGCGCTTTGCCGGAATCAGCGCAGCAGCGAAAAACGTCGTCGTCCATTCACCACCGGCAAGCTATGATTGCCTGATTCGCCCACGCTCGATTGGCAGTGCGGGCCGGTCCGGGCTGACAGCAGGATAAAACGTCCCGCTGCCGTCACGTCTCGCCGATAAGATTCTTTTTGACCAAAAATCCGTTACCGACCGGCGATCGACTCGACCGAACGCGCCTGTGGGCTCGGTCCTTGCCGGTGATAATCGCCGTGCGTGCAACTTATTGCTCAATTTTCCGGGTGAGCAACTGACCTTGGGCGCAAGTAGTAAAATGATGTTTTATCGCTTGCACCGAAACAGTCTGACAAATCTCGGTCGAGGACTTAAGTCCAGTCTCCACTTTTTCAGGCTGCTGGCAAATTATTATATTCAGAATGAATGAGTTAGGCAAAACATCCCATAAACCGGTCGCAAGCGAGCAGATGTCGATGATCGAAGTTGATGAAACCGCCGCCGGGCAGCGAATCGACAATTTTTTGCTGCGTGTCTGCAAGGGTGTGCCCAAAAGCCATATTTACCGGATTCTCCGAAGCGGCGAAGTGCGCGTGAACAAGGGCCGCATCGACGCCGCGTATCGGCTGGAGCGGGGCGATCTCGTGCGTGTGCCGCCCATTCGTATCGCGCAAGCGGATGCGCCGCCGGTTTCATCAAACGCGCCTGCCGCCGAATTTCCCATCCTGTTCGAAGACGACCACATGATCGTCATCGACAAACCGTCAGGCGTCGCTGTGCATGGCGGCAGCGGCGTGGCGTTCGGCGTCATCGAACAATTGCGTAATGCGCGGCCGCACGCGAAATTCCTGGAACTGGTGCATCGGCTGGATCGTGAGACGTCTGGCGTGCTGATGCTCGCCAAGAAGCGCGCGGCGCTGGTCAATCTGCATGAGCAGATTCGTGAGAATCGCATCGACAAGCGGTATTACGCGTGCGGACACGGCGAATGGCAGAGCGATTGGGGCCGCAGGCGCGTCGTGAAGGCGTCTCTGCATAAATATGTCGCGGCGAACGGCGAGCGGCACGTGGGCATTCAGGAAAACGGCTCGCCATCGCACACGGTCTTCAATCTGATCGAGCGATGGGATGACTACGCTTGGGTCGAAGCCGAGTTGAAAACCGGCCGCACGCACCAGATTCGCGTGCATCTGGCGAGTCTCGGCCTGCCGATCGCCGGCGACGCCAAATACGGCGACTTCGCGCTGAACAAGGAATTGGCGCGCCCAAAGGCGAATCCTTCGCTCAAACGCATGTTTCTGCACGCTTACCGGCTTAAAATCACGTATCCGGCGACGGGCGAGCCCTTGCAGTTCGAAGCGCCGCTGCCCGCCGAATGCAAGTGCTTCATCGAACAACTCAAAAACAGAGAGACACACTTTAAATAGCGCGGCAGCAATTCGATCTGATCGTTTTCGACTGGGCTGGCGCGCGCGGCGCCGATAAAACTTTCTCGAAGCCGCATCTCGCCATGCCCCACGAACTTACGCGCCGAACTCGGCCAGGATTTGTCGCGCATGGTGGTGATCGGCGACGCGCCGCACGACTTGCAGATGGCGATCAACGCGGGCGCGGCGGGCATCGGCGTGGGATACGGCGCGCGCATCCGCTGGATTCGCTCACGGCGCTGTCGCCGAAGTTCTGCGCGGACAACATCGCGTCGTTGGCCGGCTGGCTGCGGGAGCACGTATGACCGCCATGCATGATGAAGTGCGAATGTGCGCATCGGACGAACTAGTCGATAGCGGCGCGGGCGTGCGCATCAACGCCAAAGGAAGCGAGCGGCGACGCCGTCGTCTTCATCGTCCGTTTCGATGGCAAGGCCTACGGCTACCTGGACCGCTGCGCCCATGTGCCGATGGAACTCGACTGGAACGAGGGCCAGTTCTTCGATAGCGCGGGCCTATTGATGATGTGCGCCGCCCACGGCGCGATCTACGAGCCCGATACGGGCAAATGCGTCGGCGGTCTGTGCGGCGGTGTGCGGCTTCGCGCGGTGCAGATCGAAGAGCGCGATACGCTGGAAGGCCGCGCGGTCTTCTGGCTGCCGGGCGACGCATTGCAGCTTGTCTGACAACAACACCTCTCTCAACAACAAGATCCAAGCATGTCCGACAACCTTCCGCCGTCGCGGGGCAACGATAACTGGGAACGCGAGGCGCTCGAACGCATCGCTCTGGCTGCTATCCGCGAGCAGCGCGCGGCGCTGGCGCATCTTCTTCCGCTTCGTATGGCTCGGCGTGATCGTGCTGATCGCGGCGGGCGCGTTCACGTTCACCGGCGACCGCGCCGCGAAGGCCGGCAAGCACACAACGCTGGTCGATCTGCAAGGCGAAATCTCATCGAACGGCGCTGACATCGCCGCGTTCGAGGACGACAACACGGCGGGCGTGATTCTGCGCATCAACAGCTCGGGCGGCTCGCCGGTGCAGGCGGGCATCATGTTCAACGACATTCGACGCTTGCGCGCGAAGTATCCGAAGACGCCGCTGTATGTCGTCGTCGATGACATGTGCGTGTCGGGCGGCTATTACGTTGCGGCGGCGGACAAGATTTACGTCGATAAAGCTAGCATCGTCGGCTCGATCGGAGTGCTGATGGACGGCTTCGGCTTCACGGGCCTGAGGGACAGGCTCGGCATCCAGCGCTGCATGCATACATCGGGAGCGAACAAAGGCGCGTTCGATCCGTTTTCGCCCGAAACGCCGACCATGATGGCGGCCGCGCAGGACATGCTCGACCAGTCCATACGCAGTTCATCGATGCCGTCAAACTCGGCCGCGGCAAGCGTCTGAAGGACGATCCGGACCTGTTCTCCGGCATGTTCTGGACGAGCGCGAAGAGCGTCGATCTCGGTCTGGCGGACGGTTTCGGCGATGCCAACTACGTGGCGCGCGCAGTCATCAAACAGCCGGATATTGTTGATTACACGCACAGAAGGAAAAAAGCATCAGCGAGCGTGTGGTGAAGCGCTTCGGCGCATCGGTAGGCGATGCCGCCGTGCGTGCGCTGACGCTCGGCGGCAAGGTGCAACTGCACTAATCTCTATGATGCCAGCAGCAGGAAGATCGCCGGCCGCTTGTGCAACTCGGGCGCGGCGGCCTTCTTTCAATTCGATGCCGTGCGCGTGACGATGGTTTCGCCCGGCAGCGTCAGATCGACGGCGACGCAGATCAGCGTGGGACGGCGTGCAGGTTGCGATCAGCGTGTCGAGCATCGCCTTGTTGCGATAGGGCGTTTCGATGAAAATCTGCGTCTGATTGTCCTTGCGCGACAGGTTTTCCAGTTCGCGCAGGCGCTTGCCGCGCTCGGCAGCATCTACGGGCAGATAGCCGTTGAACGCGAAGCTCTGGCCGTTTGCCGGATGCCATTAGCGCAAGCAGGATCGAACTTCGGGCCAACGAAGGGCACTACCTTCACGCCGCGTTCGTGGGCGCGGCGCACGAGCAGCGTGCCTGGATCGGCTACGGCGGGACAGCCGGCTTCCGATACGAGTCCCGCGTCTGCGCCTGCCAGGACCAGCGCGAGCAGATTGTCGATTTCGCGCGGCGGCGTGTTCACGTTCAGTTCGCGCACTTCGATTTCCTGAATCGGACGCGTGGTGCCGACTTTCTTCAAAAATGCACGCGTCGTCTTGGCGTTTTCGCCGATAGTAGTAGCCCAGAGCCGCTGCCTGAACGCGCACCGGATCGGGAATGACTCAGGCGAGCGCGTCGGTGTCGCCTTCGCCGAGGGCGTTCGGAATCAGATAGAGGATGCCGGCGCTCATGCTTGCGCTCCCAGAATCGGAAAGCCTGTCACGCAGAGCATTTTCGCCAGCGCAATCAAAGGCAAGCCGATGAGCGCGGTCGGATCGTCGGATTCGATCGCATCCAGCAACGCGATGCCCATGCCTTCCGATTTCGCGCTGCCCGCGCAATCATAAGGCGTTTTGGCGCGCAGGTAGGTTTCGATTTCATCGTCCGAATAGTCACGGAAGGAATTGGACGCGCGTGACGATTGTCGGCGGATTGCGCATCGCCCGTGCGGTTGTCGAAGACGCAAAGCGCGCTGTGGAACTCGACATCGCGGCCACGCATCATTCGAAGCTGCGCAACGGCGTTATCGTGCGTGCCGGGCTTGCCGATTTGCCTGCCGTCGAACGTGGCGACTTGATCCGAGCCGATGACGAGCGCAACGCTTCCGCCGTCGCCGGGCAAGCCCTGCGACGTTTGCTCGGGCGTTTCGCCATCGAACGGCGTTTCGTCGATGTTGGGCGACACGACATTGAACGAAATGCGCAGCAGCCGCGTTAGCAACCCGCGGCGGTAGGGTGAACTGGACGCCAGAATCAGGCGGGGCGGCGTCGGAGAAGCGTCGGACATGAACGAAATTCGCAGAAATTGATGAAAGATCGGCGTTGCTAGGCCGGTACTTTAAGTATTTGATTCGAAAGAATAAAACCATATGATTTTAAGCTTTTTATCGGTATGTTCTGCACGTCCGGTGAATCTGGTGGAAGGGAAGCGCGCTTGCAGAAGCATAAGCGAGCGCGTGACGGATATCCGGACAAGCCACGCCTGCCTTGTCATTCATGTCAGTGCATAATGATTTCTGGAAGTAGGACTCCGAACACTAGAAGCAGAACACAACACAACGCACGGCCATGCAGGAGCGCACATATGACTCAGAATCCGGGCAAACCAAACCTGCGCGCTCCGCCGATCTGCGCGCGCTCGATCTCTATGATTTCGCCAAGAGCAGCAGGCAGGCGGCCGGTGAGCTGCGTGTCTCGCAAATGCCGCGCATGTTAGCCGAAGTGCCGGCTGACGCGCCAGACCGCGACACGATGTTTACCTGGCAGGGCAAAGGCTCGACCCAGCCGGAATTGCAGGACGACGGCACAGACGCGCTGCAGCCGTATCTGCGCCTCGCGGTGCACGGTTCGGTGTGGCTCACGTGCCAGCACTGTCTTAAGCCGTATTCGCAACATCTCGATATCGATGCAACCTATCGGATCGTGGCGACGGAGGAAGAAGTGGACGAATACCCGCTCGACAACGATGAAGTCGAAGTGATCGTAGGCTCCCGCCAGTTCGATTTCGTCGACTTGATCGAAGAGGAGCTGCTGTTGTCCTTGCCGTTCGTGCCCAAGCACAACGCCTGTCCCGAGGTGCATGAAAGCCTGCTTTCCGACACAGACGAAGACGGTTTGGGCGAGGCGGACAAGGGCGACGCGCCGGATAAGGCAGGCAAGCCGAATCCATTCGCTGTTCTGGAAAAGCTCAAGAGCGGCCAGGACGGCAAGAAGCACTGACGAACTGGTAGCACGTGTATCACAGAGGGTGCGATTGCACTCCCGATGGCCGCACCCGCCGAGGGCTGTAGGCAGATCGGGCTGTGTTAGAATTCGCAAAATTTTTCTGGAGTAGTTCATGGCAGTTCAACAAAACAAGAAATCGCCGTCGAAGCGCGGCATGCACCGTTCCCACGACTTCCTGACGGGCGCTCCGCTGGCCGTCGAGCCGAGCACGGGCGAAGTGCATTTGCGTCACCACGTGAGCCCGAACGGCTATTATCGTGGCAAGAAAGTCGTCAAGACGAAGAATGACTAAGCGTTTCACGCTTGGGCTTCATGCGTGTCACCGTTTCGCGATCTTTCGCGCATGGCAAGCTTTTGACACTTTCCCGGTACGACAAGAAAGCGGCATTTCATTGCCGCTTTCTTGTGCCTGAAATTCGTCGCTTTCCATGACCATAAAGATAACCATTGACTGCATGGGAGGCGATCACGGTCCGATCGTGACCGTTCCTGCTACCGTCAATTTCGTGCGCTCGCATCCCGATGCGCATCTCATGCTCGTCGGCATCGAACAAGCGATCCGTGCGCAGATCAAAAAGTGCAAGGCGCAGGACGAGCCGCGTCTGACCGTGGTGCCTGCAACCGAGGTCGTCGCCATGGACGACCCGGTGGAAGTCGCGCTGCGCAAAAAGAAAGATTCGTCGATGCGCGTGGCGCTCAACCTCGTCAAAGAGGGGGAGGCGCAAACCTGCATCTCCGCCGGCAACACTGGCGCGCTCATGGCCGTTTCGCGCTATGTGCTGAAGACGCTCGCGGGTATCGAACGCCCGGCGATCGCGTTCGCCATGCCCAGCCAGAAGGGCTATACCACCGTGCTTGATCTCGGCGCCAACGTCGATTGCGAGCCGGAGCATCTGCTGCAGTTCGCGGAGATGGGCCACGCGCTCGTCTCGGCGATCGAGGGGCGCGAGCGGCCGACTATCGGCTTGCTCAACATCGGCGAAGAAGTCATCAAGGGTAACGAAACAATCAAGCGTGCGGGCGAAATGCTGCGCGCGAGCACGCTCAACTTCTACGGCAACGTGGAAGGCAATGACATCTATAAAGGCACGACGGATGTCGTCGTGTGCGATGGTTTCGTCGGCAATGTCGCGCTGAAAACCTCCGAAGGTCTTGCGAAGATGCTCGCGGACATGATTAAGGAAGAGTTCAGCCGCTCGCTTGGCAGCAAGCTCATGGCGCTCGTCGCCATGCCCGTGCTCAAGCGTTTCAAGAAGCGTGTCGATCCCGCGCAATACAACGGCGCCGCGTTGCTGGGCTTGCGCGGGCTGGTCATCAAGAGTCACGGTTCGGCGGAAGCCTTCGGGTTTGAGTGGGCTATCAAACGCGGGTACGATGCCGTCAAAAATGGGGTGCTCGAACGTCTGGTGCGCGCGATGGAAGAGAACGCGCCCGCTGCCACCCAGGCAAGCGAAGCCGGCGCCAACGCTTCCCCACCCGATGCAGCATCCAACGCCGCGACGGACCAGCCGGCATCGCAGAACCCGCCGGGCGAGTCCGGGACTGCGTTACACTCGAAGGCATAATGGCTCAATCGAATCTCTATGCTCGCGTGCTCGGCACCGGCAGCTATCTGCCATCCGAGCGTATCACGAATCAGGCATTGGCGGACCATCTCGCGCAGCAAGGCGTCGAGACGAGCGACGAGTGGATCGTCGCGCGCACCGGCATTCATGCGCGCCACTTCGCTGCGCCGGATCAAACCACCAGCGACCTCGCGCTGATCGCATCGCAGAGAGCGATCGAGGCGGCGGGCATCGATCCGCAAAGCATCAATCTGATTCTGATTGCGACTTCCACGCCGGACTTTGTTTTTCCGAGTACCGCGTGTCTGCTGCAAAACAAGCTTGGCATCAGGAACAACGGCGCGGCGTTCGACGTGCAGGCCGTGTGCTCGGGCTTCGCATACGGCATCGCCACGGCGGATTCGTTCATTCGCAGCGGCATGGCGCGCACGGCGCTGGTCGTCGGCGCTGAAACGTTCTCGCGCATTCTCGACTTCAAAGACCGCACCACCTGCGTGCTGTTCGGCGATGGCGCGGGCGCGGTCGTGTTGCAGACATCGGATGAAGCGGGCGTGCTGGCAAGCGCGCTGCACGCCGACGGCAGCTATTCTGACATTCTCTGCACGCCGGGCAACGTGAACGGCGGCGTGGTGTCGGGCAGCGCGTTTCTGCACATGGATGGTCAGGCGGTATTCAAGCTCGCCGTCAACGTGCTGGAAAAAGTCGCGCTCGAAGCGCTCGATAAGGCGCAGTTTCAGCCGCAGGACATCGACTGGCTTATTCCGCATCAGGCGAACATCCGCATCATGCAGAGCACGGCGCGCAAGCTCGGCCTGCCGATGGAGCGCATGGTTGTCACCGTCGGAGAGCACGGCAACACGTCGGCGGCATCCATTCCGCTGGCGCTGGACGTCGCCGTGCGCGATGGCCGCATCAAGCGCGGCCAGAACGTGCTGATCGAAGGCGTCGGCGGCGGCTTTACGTGGGGCGCGTCGGTCATTCACTACTGATATCTCGCGTTCAATTCCTCAAATCATTCGTAACTGATCCCTCTTCATCGTCGACATCGCGCAATGTTTTCATGACAGGCGGGTGATCCGTGAAGACACTGCAAAGAGGACGATATGAAATTTGCGTTCGTTTTTCCGGGCCAGGGCTTGCAATCGATCGGCATGCTGAACGCTTTCGCCGATCACGCCATAGTGCGTGAAACGGTACAGCAGGCATCCGATGCACTCGATCAGGATCTCGGCAAGCTGATAGCCGAAGGTCCGGCCGAAGAGCTGAATCTGACGACGAACACGCAGCCCGTCATGCTGACGGCGGCTTATGCGATCTATCGCGTGTGGGAAGCGGAAACGGGCCTGAAGCCGGCGCTGGTCGCGGGCCACAGCCTGGGTGAATACACGGCGCTGGTTGCAGCAAGCGCGCTGAATTTCGCCCATGCCGTACCGCTCGTGCGCTTCCGTGCGCAAGCCATGCAAAGCGCGGTGCCGGTCGGTCAGGGCGGCATGGCCGCGATCCTCGGCCTCGACGATGACACCGTGCGTACCGTGTGCGCCGAAGCATCGTCTGCGGGTGTGGTGGAAGCGGTGAATTTCAATGCGCCGGCGCAAGTCGTCATTGCCGGTGCGAAGGCGGGTGTCGAGAAGGCTTGCGAACTGGCAAAGGAAAAGGGCGCCAAGCGCGCGCTGCCTCTGCCGGTCTCCGCGCCTTTCCATTCCTCACTGCTGAAACCCGCGTCGGACCAATTGCGCGAATATCTCGCCCGCGTCGAGATCAGGACGCCGGCCATCCCGCTGATCAATAATATCGATGTAGCCATCGTCAATGAACCCGCCCCGATCAAGGACGCGCTCGTGCGTCAGGCCGCCGGTCCGGTGCGCTGGGTCGAGTGCGTGCAGGCGATGGCGAAGGACGGCGTGACGCACATTATCGAGTGCGGTCCGGGCAAGGTGCTCGCGGGTCTGACGAAGCGGATTGACGGCAATATCGTCGGCGCGTCGATCTTCGATCCGGCATCGCTCGAAGAAACGCGCAAACTGATTGCTGGATAAGGAAACGCCATGAGTCTCGAAAATCAGGTAGCCATAGTCACGGGCGCGTCGCGCGGTATCGGTCGCGCGATAGCGCTCGAACTCGCAAAGCAGGGCGCGACGGTCATCGGCACGGCGACGAGCAAAAGCGGCGCGGCGAGCATCAGCGAAACGTTGGCGCAGGCGGGCGCGGGCAAGAGCCGCGGCGCGGTGCTCAACGTGAATGACGCCGCATCGAGCGATGCGTTCATGGACGGCATCGTGAAGGAATTCGGCGGACTGAATATCCTTGTTAATAACGCGGGCATCACGAAGGATCAGCTTGCGATGCGCATGAAAGATGACGAATTCGACGCCGTCATCGACACAAACTTGCGTGCCGTCTTCCGTCTGTCGCGCGCGGTGCTGCGCCCGATGATGAAGGCGCGCGGCGGGCGCATCATCAACATTACGTCGGTGGTCGGCTCGTCGGGCAATCCGGGGCAGGCGAACTATGCGGCGGCGAAGGCTGGCGTGGCGGGCATGACGCGCGCTCTGGCGCGTGAAATCGGCAGCCGTGGCATCACGGTGAACTGCATCGCGCCGGGTTTCATCGATACGGACATGACCAAGATTCTGCCCGAAGAACAGCGCACTGCGCTCACCGCGCAGATTCCGGTCGGCCGTCTGGGTAGCCCGGAAGATATTGCGCATGCCGTGGCGTTCCTTGCCTCGCCGTTCGCCGGTTACATCACCGGAACGACGCTGCATGTGAACGGCGGCATGTACATGTAAATGTAGTAGGTATTTCGCGGATTTTCGCTTAATATCCGCGCCGGGACAGGCGCACTTAAATGTTCGAAAGGCAGTTTGCGCAACGCTCGGTGCGACAGAACAAGAAACATTGCAAGCTGGACAAAGGCTTCTTGATGACGGTCGACAGACGGCGGAGCATGGAACTGACGCGCTGTATTTTGTGGGTCCAAACCTGATAAAATGCGCGCACTTGTATTTTTGAACTTTTTTTTACCCTTCGGAGGGCCGCATGGACAACATCGAACAGCGCGTGAAGAAGATCGTCGCCGAACAACTGGGCGTGGCGGAAGCCGAAATCAAGAACGAAGCATCGTTCGTGAACGATCTGGGCGCTGACTCGCTCGATACCGTCGAACTCGTGATGGCTTTGGAAGATGAGTTCGGCATGGAAATCCCCGATGAAGAGGCCGAAAAGATCACCACGGTTCAGCAAGCAATCGACTACGCTCGCTCCAACGTCAAGGCTTAAGGCCGGACGCGTACGCGACTCTTCGCTCAACAAATTTGATGCGTCGTCGCGGCGAACTACCGTATGAATAGCCACAGGGCACACAGGGTGGTTTCCTGTGGCCGCTGTGGCTTTTGTTTTTTGCCATTCCTTATGGATAAGGGGTTACCGTGAGTCGTCGTCGAGTTGTTGTTACAGGCCTTGGGCTCGTTTCGCCTGTCGGCAATACCGTTGCCGACGGCTGGGCCAATCTGGTCGCGGGCAAATCGGGCATCGCCAAAATCACCAAGTTCGATGCCACGAATTTTTCCACGCGTTTCGCGGGCGAAGTGAAGGGCTTCAACGTTGAAGACTACATGCCCGCGAAAGAAGCGCGCCATATGGATACGTTCATCCATTACGGCTTCGCGGCGGGCGTGCAGGCCATGCAGGATTCCGGTCTCGAAATCACCGAGGAAAACTCAGAGCGCGTGGGCGTGGTGGTCGGTTCGGGCATCGGCGGTCTGCCGATGATCGAAGTCACGCAGACCGAACTGCTCAACCGCGGTCCGCGCCGCATTTCGCCGTTCTTCGTGCCGGCATCGATCATCAACATGATCTCCGGGCATCTGTCGATCCGCTTTGGCCTCAAAGGCCCGAATCTGTCGATGGTGACGGCATGTACGACGGGCCTGCACTGTATCGGCGAAGCGTCGCGTCTGATCGAATTTGGCGATGCGGATGTGATGATCGCGGGCGGCGCGGAAGCGACCGTTTCGCCGCTGGGCATCGGCGGTTTCGCGGCAGCGCGCGCGCTGTCGCAACGCAATGACGATCCGTCGACGGCCAGCCGTCCGTGGGACACGGACCGCGATGGTTTCGTGCTCGGCGAAGGCGCTGGCGTCATGGTGCTCGAAGAGTACGAGCACGCGAAGGCGCGCGGCGCGAAGATCTACGCCGAAGTACTCGGTTACGGCATGAGCGGCGACGCGTATCACATGACCGCACCGCCCGAAGACGGCGACGGCGGCCGCCGCGCGATGGTCAACGCGTTGAAGAACGCTCGCGTGAACGCGGACGAAGTGAACTACGTGAACGCGCACGGCACGTCGACGCCGCTGGGCGATATCGCGGAAACTATCGGCATCAAGCGCGCGTTCGGCGATGCAGCAAAGAAAGCCGTCGTCAACTCGACCAAGTCGATGACCGGGCACTTGCTCGGCGGCGCGGGCGGTCTGGAGTCGGTGTTCACCGTGCTGACGATCCACAACCAAATTTCGCCGCCAACCATCAATATCTTCAATAAGGATCCGCAGTGCGACCTGGATTACTGCGCGAATACCGCGCGGGAAATGAAGATCGATGTCGCGGTGAAGAACTCGTTCGGCTTCGGCGGCACGAACGGTTCGCTCGTCTTCAAGCGTGTCTGAGCCCTTAGCGTTCGTACGAAGGAAGCAGAATGGAACGGCCGCATCAGCAAAACAAAATTGCGATGCGGCCGTCGCTTTTTTTGCGCCTGGCAATCGCCGGATTCATCATCGTGGCGGGTGCGGCAATGTTTCAATGCGTGTCGCACGCCTTTCGACGCTTGTGTCGCGGCGATCGTCTGCATGGCGGTTTTGGCGCTGGCAGCACGTGCATGGGGCAGACGCCAGCCCGTCGCCATCGAATCGCACTGGCGTATCGTCGGCTGCGCGCAAATCGGTGCGCTGGATGCTCGCACTTTCGCTGGCATTGGACAAGAAACGCACGCTCCTGATTGCCGCCGATTCGATAAATCCAGACATCTTCCGCCAACTCACCGTCAACGCTCGCCGAGCCTCGCAAGCGTACCTGTAAAGACTGTAACCTCGCATGAGCATCCGGGATAACGCTGAGGCGGGGACGGTACAATAGCCGTCCGCGCAATAGCCCAAGCAAACGGATACTTCCCAGGTGAGTGAAAAAGAAATCGACCAGGTGCTGGTCGAGCGTGTGCAGAAAGGTGACAAGGCCGCGTTCGAACTTCTGGTCGCCAAATACCACCGCAAGATCATTCGACTGATCTCGCGCCTCGTGCGCGACCCCGCCGAGGTCGAGGACGTGGCCCAGGACGCCTTCATCAAGGCTTACCGTGCCCTGCCGCAATTTCGCGGTGAATCGGCTTTCTATACGTGGCTCTACCGGATTGCCGTCAACACGGCAAAGAATTACCTTGCGATTCAGGGCCGCCGGGCTCCCACTTCTACCGAAGCAGATGCCGAAGAAGCGGAAACTTTCTCCGATGCCGACCAACTAAAGGATATCAACACGCCCGAATCGATGTTGATGAGCAAGCAGATTGCTCAGACGGTCAATGCTGCGATGGCCCTTCTGCCGGAGGAATTGCGGACTGCCATCACGTTCCGGGAGATTGACGGGTTGAGCTACGAGGAAATCGCCGAGATGATGGATTGCCCCATCGGGACCGTCAGATCCAGAATTTTTCGTGCTCGGGAGGCCATTGCGGCAAAATTGCGTCCGTTGTTGGACACGCCCGAAGGCAAACGCTGGTAAGGCGGCGATGTCCTTGGGACAGGGACGCGATATCTGGATCGGTTGGTGTCACTATGAGGTAGTGTCTAAGGATTGGGGAAGATCATGGGGTCGGTTTCGACGCAGAATAAGGTTGGCGCGACAGCAAGCCGGCGCGAGCACATGTCGGCGTTCGTGGATAGCGAATCGTTTGACGAAATCGGGGAGCTCGGCGCGTTTATCACGGGGATGAGCAATCCGGATCGCTTGGCATGGTCGGATTATCATCTGATCGGCGACGCGCTGCGTTCCGACGATCTTGCAGAGAGCCCGGCGCGCAGTAGCGCGTTCATGGCGTCGTTTTCCGCGCGGTTCGAATCGGAGGCGCACGTTCTTGCGCCGGCAGCGGTGCAGTAAGCCGCGCGGCGGCTTACTGCACCGCCGTGTCGTTCCAGCGTTCGCTGTCGCGACGGCTGCGGCCACGTTGATGTGGATCGTCGTGCCGCAATTGCAGGGTATCGACAGCCATTCGGGTGCGCAGGTCGTAAGCGTGAGCGGCGACAACGTGCAGCATGTCACAATGGCGACGGTGCCCGCAGCAGGCTCGCGTTCGCCCGTGACCGAGGCGAACATCATCCGCGATGCGGACCTCGATCAATACCTCGAAGCGCATAAACAGTTCTCGCAGCAGCCCGCTATGCCGGCGGCCATGCCTCTGATTCGCGCGGCCGCGGTCAATTAAGGTCAATAAAAGGCCGATAACTGATGCAGAGTGTGCGGTTGAATAAAACTAGATATTGGGGGCGGCTGCCGGCGTTGATGCTCTGCGCAGCCGCGATGTTAACGGTAGCGCAAACATCCTTCGCCCAGGGCGATGGTCTCACCGCTCAACGCAAATCCGCCGCTGCTCTGCTCAACCTCATCCACGACGCGGCCCAGCAGCAGAATTACGAAGGCACGTTTATCTATCAGCGCGGTGCGACGGTGCAGTCGTCGCGCATCACGCACGTCGCCACGCGCGGCGACGGTGAATATGAGTCGCTCGAAAGCCTCGACGGCGCGCCGCGTCGCATGCTGCGTCACGACGACGACATGCACACGTTCATACCGGAGCGGCATCTGCTTGCGGTCGAACATCGTCAGAGCAAGGATTCGTTTCCGTCACTGTTGTCCACCAGCGGCGATCAGGTGCTCAGCAACTACGAGCCGAAGATGCTCAGCACGGATCGCGTAGCGGGCCTCGACAGTCAGGTGCTCGAACTCGATCCGAAGGACAAATACCACTTCGCCTACAAGCTTTGGGCCGATGCCAAAACCGGCCTGCTTCTGCGCGCGCAGACGCTGAATCCGGACAACGGGCAAGTGCTCGAACAACTGTCGTTCTCGCAGGTGAAAATCGGCGGGCCGATCGACAAGGTATCCATTGCGAACGGCATGCGCAGCATGTCGGGCTGGACCGTCGTGCGACCGCCGGTGCAATCGGTCGATATGGAATCGCAGGGCTGGAAGCTCGCGCCGAATATCCACGGTTTCCGCATGATCCGCGAACTGCGCCGGCCGATGGCATCGAGCCAGCAAGGCCAGCCGCCCATTCCCGTCGATCAGGCCGTGTATTCCGACGGGCTCGCCGCGATCTCCGTGTTCGTCGAACCGGTGGAAAAGAATTCGCGCAAGGAAGGCGCGGGCAGCAGCGGCGCGACGCACGTTCTGGTGAAGCGGCGCGGCGATTTCTGGATTACTTTGCTGGGTGAAGTGCCGCAAGCCACGTTGCAGCAATTTGTTTCCACCATAGAATACATGACTGCGTGCGACGCGAGTCGCATCGACTGTAGGCGATGAGCCGACCTATTGGTGACTTCTGGTCACTCCTGTGAAAGTGGGAACTGGCAGCAGTACGCTGGAACTCACTATTGGTGAAAGCGGTT